>NZ_JBSGJD010000008.1:0-83430 GCF_053605405.1 Amycolatopsis sp. NPDC003861 | reverse complement strand
GTCCGCGTGGCCCGCGCGGCCGAGCGGGCCACCGGCCGACGTCAGGAGCACGAACGCCCCCGGCCGGTGGCGCCTGGTGAGTTCGTGCAGGTTCGAGATGCCCCGGACGACCGAGGTCACCGGGTACCGGCTGGACGTCTCCTCGGCGTGCACCACCCCGGTCAGCGGGCGCTTGAACCGGCGAAGCAGCGCGGCGAGACCCGCGCCGTCGGCCGCCGTTCCGGTCGCGAGCGTGACTTCCGTGCCGGTGGCCCGGAACCGCGCCGTCAGCTCGGCCGCGGTCCGGTCCGGCCAGCCTTCGGCACTCAGCAGCAGCAGGTGGCGCACCCCGTGGGCGGTCGCCAGGTGCCGGGCGAACGCGGCTCCGCGGAGCCCGTCCGCGCCGGCGACCAGGACGGTGCCGCCCGGATCGACCGCGGGGCCGCGGTGCGGATCCGGCACCGAGACGCGGGCCAGCCGAGGGACCAGCACGACCTCGCCGCGGACCGCGGCCTGGGGCTCACCGCCGAGCACGGCCCGGACCAGCGAAGCCGGTCCGGGTGTCTCGTCGACGTCCACGAGGTGGACCCGGCCGGGGTGGGCGTCCTGCACCGAGCGCACCGCTCCCCACAGGGGTGCGTGCCGCAGCCGGACCACGTCGTCCTGGTCGCTGGTGACGACCGCGCCGCGGGTGAGGACCACGACCAGCGACCCGTTCAGCCGCTCGTCGGCGCACCAGGCGGCCAGTTCGGCGGTCAAGGCCGGCACGTCCGCCCCGACCGCTTCCGCGAGGTCCCCGGCGGCACCGTCCGGCGCCGGCAGCACCAGGACGTCCGGGGCGGGCTCCCCGGCCGCGACGGCGGCCCGGAACCCGGCCGGGGACGCGGCGGTCCGGACGTCGGCGGTCCCGCCGGCCGCCCGGCGCAGCGCGGCCGCCAGCGCGTCGGCGTCCGGCCCGGCCACCGCCCAGGAACCGGCCGGTCCCGGCGAGGCGGGCAGCAGGGGGCGGGGTACCCAGTCCAGGCGCAGCAGCGATTCGTATTCGCCGTCGCCGACGGCACGCAGCCGGGCGGGCAGGTCGAGCAACGCGTGCCGCTTCACCTTGCCCGAGGCCGTCCGCGGCACGGCACCGATCTGGTAGACCGCCACCGGCACTTTGAAGAACGCCAGCCGCTCCCGGCAGATTCGCAGTACCTCACCCGGATCGAAGCCGCCCGCGCCCGCCACCACGAACACCACCGGCACCTCGCCCAGCACCTCGTGCGCCCGCCCCACCACCGCCACGTCCACCACCCCCGGGACCGTCCGCACCACCTCCTCGACCTCCCCGGGGTGCACGTTCTCCCCGCCCCGGACGATCAATTCCCGCACCCGGCCGGTCACCGTCAGAAACCCCGATTCGTCGGCCCGGGCCAGGTCACCCGTCCGCAACCAGCCGTCCACCAGCACCTCGGCCGTCGCCACCGGCTGGTTCCAGTACCCCAGCATCACGTTCGGGCCCCGCACCCACACCTCGCCTTCGGCGCCCGCCGCCACGTCCAGGCCCGAATCCACGCCGACCAACCGCACCGCCAGCCCCAGCACCGGCAACCCGCAGGACCCCGCCGGTCCGCCCCCGCGCACCCAGTTCACCGCGATCGCGCCACACGACTCCGTGCTTCCGTAGGCGTCCACCAACGGCACGCCGAACACCTCCTCGAACGACCGCCGCACTCCGGACGGCAGCACCGCGCCCCCCACCAACCCCACCCGCACGCCGGAAAGCCCGGCACCACCCGCATTCACCAGTCCCTGGTACAGCGCCGGCACCCCCGCCAGCACGGTCGGCTCGAATTCATCCGCCGCACCCAGGACGTCGCCCACCGAAGAGCCCGGCAGCACCCACACCGAAGCCCCCACCGACACCGCACCCAGCACACACACCACGTGTGACAACGAATGGAACAACGGCAACGGCCACAACACCCGATCGTCCCGGCCCAACCCCAACGCCGGCACGTAACTCGCCGCCACCGACCACAGACAACTCCGCTGCGTCGACACCACGCCCTTCGGCGACCCGGTCGTCCCCGACGTGTAGAGAATCCACGCCGGCTCGTCCAACCCCAGATCATCACGAGCCGGCGCTTCCGGTTCCCTGGCCACCAGCGAATTCCACGACACGCCGCCGGCCACCGGCGGTCCGGCGCCGACCAGTACGAGCGGCCGGCCCGGCCGCAACCGCCGGAACCGCTCGGCGTGCGCGTGGTCGGTGATCACCAGGCGGGCGCCGCAGTCTTCCAGCTGGTGGGCCAGTTCCGCGTCGGTCGCGCCGGGATCGGCGGGGACGGAGAGCGCGCTCGCCCGCAGCACGGCGAAGTAGCTTTCCACCGCCTCGACCCGGTTGCCCAGGCAGATCAGCGCGCGGTCACCGGGTTGCAGGCGCAGCCCGGCCAGGTGCCCGGCGAGCCGCCGCGTCCGCACCTCGAGCTGGCCGTAGGTCAGCGACCGCTCGCCGTCGGTGCAGGCGAGCCGGTCGGCGTCGCGAAGGGCGCGCTCGCGCAGCAATTCGGGCACCGGGCGGATCAGGTCGGTACGGAGCATGCCACCACACTTCCCGATCGGGCGGGCCCAGCCAGTCTCTCCGGCGCCCGGCGGCGGCACCCCCCTGACCGGTCCCCGTAGGCCCCCTCAATCCGCGCCCGGGCGGGTGCGGCGGTAATACCCTTCGGCCGTAACGGTTTCCCGCGCGAGAGGTCCGGAAAGTGCCCGAAGAAAGCAGAAGCGTCACGGTCGAACTGGCCGAGCGGTCCTACCCCGTGCACATCGGCTCCGGCGTCCGCCGCCTGCTGCCGGAACTCGTCGCGGGCCTCGGCGCCCGCAAGGCGGCGGTCGTGACGGCCCGGCCGGAGGCCGAGATCCCCGACCCGGGCGTGCCCCACACGGTCGTCCCGGCCCGCGACGGGGAGACGACCAAGACCCTGGCGGCCGTGGAGGAGCTCTGCCGGCGGTTCGTCGACTTCGGCCTGACCCGTTCGGACGTGGTGGTGTCCTGTGGCGGCGGCACGACGACCGACACGGCAGGCCTGGCGGCCGCGCTGTACCACCGCGGGATCCGGGTGCTCCACCTGCCGACGTCGCTGCTGGCCCAGGTCGACGCGAGCGTGGGCGGCAAGACCGCGGTGAACCTGCCGGAGGGCAAGAACCTCGTCGGCACGTACTGGCAGCCGAGCGCGGTGCTGTGCGACCTCGACTACCTGGAGACGCTGCCCGCCCGGGAATGGCGCAACGGCTACGGCGAACTGGCCCGCTGCCACTTCATCGGCGCGCCGGGTCTCCACGGCCGGCCGCTGCTCGACCAGGTGGCGGCGAGCGTCGCCCTGAAGGCCCGGATCGTGGCGGCGGACGAGCGCGACACCGGAGCACGGCACCTGCTCAACTACGGCCACACGCTGGGGCACGCCCTGGAACGGGCCACGGATTTCGCTCTGCGCCACGGCGAAGCGGTGGCGATCGGCACCGTGTTCGCGGGCCGGCTGGCCGGCGAGCTCGGGCGGATCGGACCGGCCCGGGTGGCGGAACACCACACGGTGGTGGCGGGCTACGGCTTGCCGGCCGAGCTGCCGTCCGGGCTCGACGACCGCGAGCTGATCACGTTGATGGGCCTGGACAAAAAGGCGACCGAAGGGCTGAGCTTCGTCCTGGACGGCCCGGACGGGCCGGGCCTGGTCCCGGACGTGCCCGCGGACGCGGTGGCCGGCGCGCTGGCCGGAATGCCCCGGACGTGAGCCGGGGCCCGGCCGCGCACCCGGTCAGGGCGTCAGCAGGTTGCCGGCGATCCGCGGCGTGCACCACGACAGCGCGTCCCCGCGGCCGGCGATCAGGTTGAACCCCGAAGCCGACACCGCGAGCTCGATCAGCGCCGCCTTCTGGAGCGGGCTGAGCGAGGCGATGCTGTCCAGCAGGAGCGGATCCTGGTACAGGTCTTCCGGCCGCAGGAGCGACAGCGCGCTCGCGTCCGGCTCGGCGCCCGACAGGTCCACGTGCGGGTTGCCCCGGGAAGCCCAGACGCGGTCCACGGCCACCCAGTCGGCCGAATCCTCGAGCACCGCGGCCACCTCGCCGATCCGCATCGTGTGGACGACCGGGTTGAGGAACGCGTCCGCGTCCACGATGTCCTGGTAGTCGGCCGACACGGCGAGGTCGAGGTGGTCTCCGGACAGCCCGTAACTGGCCGGCGACAACTGCACGCCCAGCGCCCGGACGGTCCGGATGCCGTCCTTGCCCCCGAAGCGGTTCAGCAGCTGCACCAGCTCCCGCTGGCGCATCCGCTCGGCTTCGCCGATGCTGCCGTAGATCCACAGGTGCAGCAGGGCGTCGGTGGCCAGGTGGTCGCTCAGCCAGCGGATCGCCGCGGCCGGGTCCGGGATGTGGTGCACCACCCCGTAGCTGTAGACGAAGTCGAACTCGGTGCCGAGCGGCTCCCCCGAGATGCTCGCGTCCAGGAACTCCAGGTTGTCCACGCCGGCCCGGTCGCGGAGGCGTTCGGCGACCGCGCGGGACGGGCCGTTCGGTTCCAGGCCGACGAAGTTCACCTCCGGGTAGGCGCGGGCCATGCCGACCACGGTCTGCCCGGTTCCGCACCCGGCGTCGAGCACGGTCCACCCGCTCTTGAACCCGCCGTCGACCACCGCGGGGATGTCGTCCGGGAGCTTGAAGTCCGCGTTGTCGAGGTTCGAAGACGGAAAGGGGAAGTGTTCGTACACGGACGCGGTCGCCGAATATGCCATCTCATCCTCTTCGTGGTCGGAATTTCACTGGCTGAGCTCGCCCCGGCCGGACTCCAGCCACTCGAGCAGGTCCTCCGGCTTCCGCAGGGTCACGTCCGGTCCGGCCGCCAGCAGCGCCGCCTCGTCCGTTTCGCCCCACAACGCGGCGACGGCGGTGACCCCGGCGCCGCGCGCGCTCTGCAGGTCGGTCACGGCGTCGCCGATCATGATCGTCTCGCCGGCACCCGCGTCGAGCAGGGACATCGCGCGCCGCACGATGTCCGGGGCCGGCTTGGGGTGGGCCACCTCGTCCGAGCCGAGGACGTGGTCGAACAGGCGCAGCAGCTCGAGCCGCTCGAGCAGCGACCGGGCGCGCGGCCCGCTCTTCCCGGTCGCCACCGCGAGGCCGAAGCCGTTGTCCCGCAACGCGGTGAGCACCTCCCGCACCCCGGGGAACACGCGGACCAGGTGGGCCAGTCGGTAGCTTTCCCGGACGAACGGCTCTTCCATCGCCAGGGGCAGCCCCATGATGCGCATGATGTCGGGGAAGTACCGGCCGAGGTGGCGGTTGTACTCCGCGAACGGCGCGGGACCGTCCCCCACCACCTCGGCGTAGGCGGCTTCGAAGGCCTGGCGCATGACGCCGAAGCTGTCCACCAGCACGCCGTCGAGGTCGAACACGACCGCGCGCACCGGCCCGGTCATCGGCCCACGCCGCTCAACGGGCGCCCGGCCGGCGCGGAGGCGTAGACCCGCTCGATGACGTCGATCACCCAGCGGGCGTCCTCGACCGCCCGGCCGCGGGACGCCGGATCGGCGAGCAGCGCGGGCAGGGCGTCGAGCTGGCGGTCGTACTCCGCGCCGATCGGTTCGGCCGGCACCTCGGCCGGCTCGGCCACCCCGCCGACCGTGTGGGTGAGCCGGGAGCCGTCGAGCCGGTTCGGGCTGAAGCCGAAGGTGCACCGCAGTTCCGCGGTGCCCTCGCTGCCTTCGATCCGCAGCACGGTCCGGTCCAGGGCCTCGTGGGAGGCCCACCCGGCGGTGAGCCCGGCGGACAGCCCGTCCGCGGTGACCAGGAACGCGTGCGCGGTGTCCTCGACGTCGGCGCCGGGTCCCCCGGCCGCCGGGTCGTCCTCCCGCCACACCGCCTGGAACGACCGGCCGTCGACGAAGTCGGCCGACACCGACCCGGCGACCTGCTCGAAGACCAGCGGGCCCAGCAGCAGCCGGGCGACGTCGAGCAGGTGCCAGCCGAGGTCGACCAGCGCGCCACCGCCGGCGCGGTGCCGGTCGGTGAACCAGCCGGCGCCGGCCGGCACCCCCCGGGCCCGGCGCCAGGACAGCTCCGCGTGCCGGACCCGGCCGAGCGACCCGGTCAGCCGCCGCAGCGCGGTCACGTCGGCGCGGTAACCGGCCGCGCTGCCGCCCAGCAGCGTCGCACCGCCCGCGACCTCGGCGGCCGCCAGCCGGTCCACCTCGGCCGCGGTCAGGCACAGCGGCTTTTCGAGGAACACCGGGATCCCCGCGGCCAGCAGGCGTTCCGCGACCGGGGCGTGCAGGTGGTTGGGCACCGCGACGACGGCCAGGTCGACCGCGTCCACCGGCAGCCGGTCGGCCGAGGCGTGCACGGCCGTGCCGGCCGCCTCCCTGGCCACGCTCGCCCGCAGCACCGGGTCGGACTCCACCAGCGCCACCACCTCGTAGGCCGGGTGGGCGCGCAACCGGCTGAGCCAGATGGTGCGGCCCGCCCAGCCCAGTCCGATCACCGCGACCCGGACCGGCGGCTTCCGGCGGCCGGTCATCCGCGGCCGGCCACGTCGGCCACGGCCGCGGCCACGTCGTGCATCTGCGCTTCGGTGCCCAGCAGCAGACGGTGGTGCAGCCAGACGCAGTCGGTGGTGAGCGCTTCGGCGTTCGGGCAGCGCCGGGCGAGCTCGTCGACCGGCAGATCCGGTGCCCCGGTCTCCCAGAAGGCGTCGGTGCGGTAGACCGCCCGGAACCCGACGAAAGCCGGGATCCCGCGCGCGATGAGGGCTTCGACGATCTCGGCGCGCCGCCGCTCGGTGACGCCCGGCAGGCGGAACATGGCCATGTAGTGCGGATTGCGGTCGCACCGGTCGTCCCCCGCCTGCGGGACGACCCCGTCGATCCCGCCGAGCAGCCCGGAGAGGACCTGCCAGCGCTGTTCCCGCACGGCGATCTGCTCGTCGAGCCGGGCCAGCTGGGCCCGGAGGACGGCCGCCGAGAACTCGTTCATCCGGAAGTTCGACCCGGAGGTGCGGTGGAAGTAGCCGCGGTCGCCGCGGGGCCGGCCGCAGCTGTGGCGGACGAAGCCGGTCTCGTACCGTTCGGCGTCGCCGAAGAGGACCGCGCCGCCTTCGCCCGCCGTCATCAGCTTGCCGTTCTGGAAGCTGAACGCGGCCACCGAGTCCAGGTCGCCGAGTTTCCGGTTCCGCCACCGCGCGCCGTGCGCGTGCGCGGCGTCCTGCAGCAGCGGCACGCCGGAATCGGCGGAAAGCTTCGCCAGCGCGTCCATGTCGGCCACCAGCCCGGCCATGTGCACCGGCATGATCGCGCTGGTCTTGGCCGTGATCGCGGCCGCCGCCGCGGCCACGTCGATGTTGTAGGTCCCCGGGTCGACGTCGACCGGCACGGCCACCGCCCCGAGGCGCTGCGCGGCCTGGGACGAGGAGATGAACGTGAACGCCGGGACGACGACCTCGCTGCCGGGCGTGACCCCCAGCACCTGGAGGGCGAGTTCCAGCGCGTGCGTGCCGTTGGTGACCGCCAGGGCGTGCTCGGCGGCGTGGTACTCGGCGAACTCACGCTCGAACGCGTCGACCTCGCTCCCGCCCATCCGCCACCACTGCCCCTGCTCCAGTGCCCGGTGCAGGCCGGCCCGCTCCTCGTCGCCGTACTGGGGCCAGACCGGGAATTCCAGCTTTCGGTGCACTTCACTCATGGATTTCCGCCCCTACCTTCGCGCGTGAGAATGCTGCCAGGTTACCGGCGACAATCGAAGCCACCCAATCCCCTGGCGTCCCCCTAAGGTCCCCCTAGCATTTCCCGATGCTATTCTGATAATGACAGTCGGCCGGAACTAAAATTGAGGACGGCGAGCACCGTGGACGAATTGCTGCTGCTGAACGGCCCCAATCTCGGCATCCTGGGCCGCCGCGAACCCGACATCTACGGCACGGCCACGCTCGACGACATCGAAAAGGCGGTGACCGCCGAGGTCGCCGCCCGCGGCTGGCGGGTCACCGCCGTCCAGTCGGACGCCGAAAGCGAGCTGATCGGTGTCCTGCAGAGCAGTTACGACACCGTCGGCGCGATCCTCAACCCGGGCGCGCTGATGATCGCCGGCTGGAGCCTGCGCGACGCGCTCGCGAACTACCCCCGCCCGTGGATCGAAGTGCACCTGTCCAACATCTGGGCCCGGGAACAGTTCCGGCACGATTCGGTCTTGGCTCCCCTCGCCAGCGGCCTGATCGCCGGGCTCGGGGCTTTCGGTTACCGGCTCGCGGCGCGCGCCTTGCTGGAGATTTCCGGGGCTTGAGCCTCGCGCTTCTTCTCCCGCGCCGCAACCACCGCACCGTGCAACGAAGAGAGTCCACCGAGGACAGCCGGCCGGACCGGCGCCGGCCGGCGTCCCGGGCGCGCCAGCCGGCGCACCTCAGCGGCGACCAACGGCACGAGAACCGGGACACCGGCAGCGAACCCGCCACCGATGACAGTCGTGGCCGGCGCGCAGACCTCCCCGATGCTCACCACCGCGACCGCCAGCGCTCGTGCGCTTTCGGTCACCGCCGTGACCGCCCACGGCTCGCCGGCCTCGATCCCCGCGCGCAGCCGCGCCGGGTCCGTCGGCTCGCCGCGCAATCGCGTCGCCCGGTGCAGGGTCGCCGGTCCGGAGGCGAGCGCTTGGACGCAGCCCCGGCGGCCGCAGGCGCAGCGGGGCCCGGATCGGTCCACCACCACGTGCCCGAGCTCGCAGGACGCGCGCCCGGGCCACGAGCGGCCGTCCAGCACGATCCCGCCGCCGATGCCCGTGCCGACGCCGAAGTAGACCAGATCGGCGCAGCCGGCCGCTTTCGCCTCGGCAAGCGCGGCGAGGTCGCCGTCGTCGGCGATGCACACCGGGACGTCGGGGAACCACGCCCGCAGGGCCGCCCCGAAATCGACCCCGGTCCAGCTCGGCCGCATCGGCCAGGCCACGACCCGGCCGGCCGGGTCCAGGGTCGCCGGCACCGAGACCCCGACCGCGGTGATCTGCTCGTGCGGCAGGGTGTTCGCGACCCGGGCGCCGAGCAGCCGCAGATCCTCGGCGGCGTCCGGGCCCGGTTCCGGCCAGGTGAAGGAAAATTCCTCTGCCGCACCGGTTTCCTCGTGCTCGAACCGGAAAGCGACCTTCGTCCCGCCGATGTCGATCCCGAGACACCCGATGACGCACCTCCCCGCCGCGGGCCGCGGCCCGGCTCACTGTTCGGCCAGCGCGAACCTGATCGCCACCGTCGCCGCCCGCAGGGCGTGCACGGCCTCCTGCTCGCGAGGGTCCACTCCCGCGGCGTCGTCGGCGACCAGGCCGGCCACGCACCGCGCCGCCTCCAGGCAGGCGACACACGCCTCGACCAGTGCATCGGACCGCACGCGGTGCTCGCCGAGCTCGGTGAGGAGGCGGTCCAGGTCCGCGCGCACCGCGGCCGCGGTGGTCATCGTCGCCGCGTCCCGCGTCCGCGCCGGACCGGCGACGGGCTCGTTGAGTGTCCGGTACACGCTGCCTCCCCTGACCCCGGCGACCACCTGCCTCATCGCCGGAGCTCAGGCAGGCGTGAGGGTCAGCAGCCGTTGCTGCCACAGGTCGTACAGTTCGTCGCGGACCGCGTCCGGCTCGCCTCCCGCGGAGGCCAGCAGCGCACCCAGCGTCGTCCGGCCGTCCACTTTGCGCAGCAGCTCGTACAGCGGCTCCGACACGGCCGCGACCGGGCCGCCGGAGTAGTCCAGGGAGATCTCGCGGGCGACGGTGACCGCGGCGGGCGAGCCGTCACCGGATCGTTCGGCCAGCCGGGTCACCGGGCGGAAGGCCGGCACCAGGCTGTCGAGCCCGGTCCGCGCGTCGCTCCGGCGCCGGACGAGGAAGTCCTCGACGACCAGGTAGTCGAGCTCGGTGGTCAGGAACGAGGTCACGACGTCGTCGACGCTCTGCACGATCGGCTCGGCGTGGTTGTTGAACGAGGTGTTGAGCAGGACCGGTGTTCCGGTGAGTTCGCCGAACTTCGTGACCAGGCGGTGGAACCGCGCGTTGGACAGCGGATCCACCAGCTGGACGCGGGCGGTGCCGTCGACGTGGGTGACCGCGCCCAGTTCCGCCCGGCGCTCCGGCAGCACCGGGACCACGAAGGACATGAACTCGTAGGCCGCCACCGTGTCGGGCAGGTCGAAATAGGACTTCGCGTCTTCGGCGGCGACCACCGGGGCGAACGGCCGGAAGCTCTCGCGCTTCTTCACCATCGCGTTGATCCGGGTCTGGTTCTCCGCGGGCCGCGCGTCGGCGATGATGCTGCGGTTGCCGAGGGCGCGCGGGCCGAACTCCGACCGGCCCTGCGCCCAGCCCAGCACCGAACCGTCCGCGAGCAGCCGCGCCGCGGTGTCCACGACGTCGGCCTGCCGCTCGACCTCGACCACCGCGTCCCAAGCGGCGAGCCGCGCCTCGACCTGCGCCTCGGTGCCCAGGTCCGGCCCCACGCAGGCACTGCGCAACCGTTCGCCGGGCGGCAGCCGGTGCCCGAGCTCGGCCATCGCGACGAAGGCCGCTCCTTCTCCCGCGCCGGCGTCGTGGGACGCCGGGTGGATGAACACCTCGCGGAACAGGCCGGACTTCAGCAGCACGCCGTTCAGGCTCGAGTTGTGCGCCACGCCGCCGCCGAAGCACAGGCCCGGCAGGCCGGTCGCCGCCGCCCAGTGGCGGAACACGTGCAGCGCAATGGTTTCCACTGCCTCCTGCAGTCCCGCGGCGAAGTCCTTGTGCTCCTGCGTGAACGGTTCACCCTTGCGCCGGGGCAGGAACCCGTGCTCCAGGAACAGCGGGCTGACGAGGCTCGGCACGGTCAGGTTGGGGTGCAGGTCGTAGGCTCCGTTGTCCCGCAACGTGTACAGCTGCGCGAAGAGCTTCCGGTAGGTCGCCGGGTCACCGTAGGGCGCCAGCCCCATCACCTTGTACTCGTCGCCGAAGCCGTAGCCGAGCAGCTGCGTCGCGTTGAGGTAGAGCACCCCGAGGGACTGCATCACCGAATAGTCCGCCAGCTTTTCCAGCCGGCCGTCGGCGGCGTGGTAGACGGTGCCGGAGTTCTCCTCGCCCCGGCCGTCCAGGACGACCACCAGCGCTTCCCGCATGCCCGAGTGCATGTAGGCCGACATCGCGTGGGCGTCGTGGTGCGGGGCGTAGACCAGCTTTTCGTCGGGCAGGTCCCAGCCGAACTCCTCGCTGAGCCGCTGCTTGATGAGCTCCCGCGAGAAGCGGACCGGCACCCGCTGGTGTTCGGTGTAGAGGTGGTTGAGCACGGCGTCCAGGTGGTTTTCGCGGAAGTAGAACCCGACCGCGTCGATTTCGCCGGGGGTCACCCCGACCGCGTCGAGGCACGCGCGGATCGCGTTGACCGGGAACTTGGTCGTCTTCTTGATGCGGTTGAGCCGTTCCTCCTCGACCGCGGCGACCAGTTCGCCGTCCCGGACGAGCGACGCGGAAGCGTCGTGGAAGAAGAACTCGGACATCAACGGCACGAGGTCGGCTCCCCCGGTCGAGAAGTTCCCGTTCAAGCCCAGCACCAACACGTTCGACCACCCACACCTTCGGCAACGGACGACAACCTCCGGGCACCGGCCCGCCACCAGTCTTGCGCAGGAAGCCCCGCCGCTTCCCCTAACTGTCCCCCCTGCATCCCCTGCATCGCCCGGCGGCACGGGGTTTCACGTGGTCCAGAACCCGATTTCGTCGGGTAGTTCCTCGCGCCGCTTGAGGCCGAGCTTGCGGAAGACCCGGGTCAGGTGCTGCTCGACCGTGCTGGGGGTCACGAAGAGCCGCCCGGCGATCTCCCGGTTCGTGTAGCCGATGGCCGCGAGCGAAGCCACCCGGCTTTCGGTGTCGGTCAGTTGTTTGGCGCCCTCGGGCCGTTTCGCCGCGGCGGCCGGTTCCTCGCCGCCCGCCGGCAGCAGTTCCTCGCACAGCGGCTCCGCCTCGCACCGCTTGGCGACGTACCAGCCCCGGCGCATCACCCGGCGCGCCTGCTTGTGCTCGCCGACTTCGTAACAGGCGCCGCTGAGGTCGCGAAGGGCCCGGGCCAGCTCGTACTTGTCCCCTCGCTCCTCGAGGATGTCGACCGCCTCGTTGAGCAGCTGCAGGCGGCGGCGCGGCGAGCTCGTCTCGGCCAGCAGCCGCAGCGACAGCGCCCGCGACCGGTCCCCGTCCGAACCGGGCCGGGCGAGCTGCTCGGTGATCAGCCGCTTGGCCTGATCGCGGTTGCCGAGGGCGAGCCACGCCTCGGCCGCGCTGGTCCGCCACGGCACGAGGCCGCTGCCGTTGAGCCCCCAGGTGTCGATGAGCTCGCCGCAGAGGAGGAAGTCGGCGAGGGCCGCCTGGCGCCGTTCCGTGGCGAGGGAGAACGTCCCGCGCGCGTGCAGGTAGTGCAGCCCGTAGCGGTTCTTCAGGCCGGCCGCCGGAATCGGCTGGCCGACGTACCTGGCCGCTTCGCCGAACTTCCCCATCCGCGTGTACGCGACGATCAGGGCTCCGAGCGGCAGGCCGGCCGCCGTGCCCCACGACGCCGGCGACACCTCGTCGAACGCCTGGGTGGCCAGGCTCACCGCGTCCGGCAGGTCGCCCCGCCGCACCGCGATCTCGGCCTTGCACGCCGAGAACAACGATCGCCACACCGGCAGCCGCGACGGCCCCACCGCACCGAGCAGGTCGTCGCACCAGGAATCCGCGGCGTCGAGCTGTTCGGCGTAGATGAGGGCCAGCACCGCCAGCAGCCCGTCCTCCTCCTGGCCCGTCACCCGGTGGGCGACGTGCAGTTCCCGGAGCACCTCCTCGGCCCGGGGCCTGATCTCCTGGCTCCGGCCCCGGACGAGGACGTCGGCCAGCACGCCCGAGGCCCGGGGCAGGCTGACCGCCCAGGCGGCGGCCGCCCCGCGATCGGCGGGCGGCCGGACCCCGCGCCGGGCGAGCCCCGGGTACGTGCAGGTCAGCCACTGGTCCACGAGGTAGAGCTCGTCGTCGATGCCCGGCGTCTCCCGCAGCCGCGCGAGGAGGTCCTCGGCTTCGCTCACCCGGCCGCGCCACAGCAGCTGCCGCACCACCGAAACCGATTCGGACACCGCCAGGTCACCGGCCCCCGCCGCGTCGATCAGCGCCCCGAGGTGCCGCGCCGCGGTGGCCGGGTCGAGCCGCCATTCGGTCTCGGCGAGCTTGGCTTCGACGGCGGACCGCTCGTGCGGCGCGCACGAGGACAGCGCCCGCTCCAGCAGCTCGGCCGCGGCGCCGGCGTTCCCGGCGATGGAGGCCAGGTCCGCGGCCTCCAGGAGCACGTCCCGGCTCCACGGAGCGTCGACGTCGCCGGCGTTCATCAGGTGGCGCCCCACCGTGACGACGGGCGCGCCCGTGTCGTGCAGCAGCTCGGCCGCCCGGCGGTGCAGGTCCCCGCGCACGCGCGAGGGCAGTTCGTCGAGCACGGACCGCCGGGCCGACTCGTGCCGGAACGAGCCGGCGTGCATCAGGCCCGCCTCGTTGACCGCGCGCAACGCCTGCGTCACCAGTGCCGGCTCGGTGCCGGCGACGCGGGCCAGCTCGGCGTCCGAGACGTCGGCGTCGAGCACGGCCAAGGCGCGGACCGTCGCCAGGAGGATCGGTTCGTTGCGGTACAGGCAGCTCAGGAACGCCCGGCCGTAACCTTCGTCCCGCACCTCGCCGCATTCGGCGTAGTCGTCGATCAAGGCCTGCAGCAGCACCGGGTTCCCGCCGGACACCTTGCCGAAGTCGGTGACGCACCGGTCTTCGAGGGCACCGCCGAACCGCCGCGCCAGGATGTCACCGAGGACTTCGGGCGGCAACGGCTCGACCTCCACCTGCCCGACCTCCGGGCGGTGCAGCAGCTCCGCCCGCAGCGGCGGGTACGACGGCCGCAGGGTCAGGTCGTCGCCCACGACCACCGTGATGGCGCTCTGGTCCACCCGGCGGATCAGCTGGGCGAGGCAGATGGCCGAAGCCAGATCGGCGTGCCGCAGGTCGTCGACCACCACCAGCAGCGGCTCGCGGGCGGCGGCCTCGATCAGCTTGGCGCACAACCGGTCGCCGCGCCGGACGATCGCCGCTTCACCCGTTTCCGGCCCACCGCCGGCTTCCTGCTGCCCGAGGCAGACCGACGGCAGCAGGTCCGCCGGGAACCCGCCCGCCCGGAGCAACTGCGCCATCACCCCGAACGGCAGCTCGCGCTCGGCGTGGGCGCAAGTCGCCGTCAGCACCGAAAAGCCGCGTTCGCCCGCATTCGCCGCTATCTCCCGCAATACCGTGGTCTTGCCGCAGGCCACCGGGCCGGTGACCAGCAAAGTCCCGCCCCGCCCCGTCGAACAACCGGCCAGCAACCGGTCGACAATGCCCGAATCCACCCCTTCCGCGATCAAGCTCACCAGATCAGGCGCATAGGAAGTCATCCCCACCATCTCCACAGCGAGTGGACCGCAGCCCACCTCGAAGATCCGCTCGAAATCCACCGTACTCCACGGAACCCGCCGATCCCACGGAGCAATTCGCCTTTCCGCCCCGGAGCATGTTTCGAAACTCTGACATTCGCCGCCGAAATGTCTCTCAGCGCCGGATACGCGCACCGCACGCCAAAGCCGGAGCCACTCCAGCTCCACCTGGCCGCCGTCGCAGCCGGACGCTCAAACGAGCACCGCCACCCGCGAAGCGCCGCCGGACATTCGTTCGTAACGCCGGTGAAAACTCCGTGCAATCGAGGCCACCATTACCACGATCTCTCCCGACCTGAGTGCGAACACACAAAACCCGGACCCTGTTCGGCGTTCCGGAAAACACCGAACAGGGCCGGGCGAGTACCGAGTTATTGTGCAGGTCACGAAATCTTCACGTCGTCGTGAAGGAAAGAGAGGAATCAGTCCACCGCGACGCCGGCCGTCGTGAATCCTTCACCGGTTGAGCGTCACACGACTCATCCTAGCGAGCAGACGCAAGTATTCGCAAGATTCACCCCTCCGAGTCACACCCGGCCGGCGAACGCCCCGCGGCACAACCGGACCGCCGGCCCCCGCCCGGTCCCGCCGCGGAGGCGGAAAGATCCGCCGCCCAGGCCGGTTCCCACGGATTCGAACAGATTCGACCGAAGCCGATTCCGAAATCCCGGACGGACGCCGTTCCGGGCCGGCCTCCTCGGATCCTGCGTCCGAATGTCGCACGACATTCACCCTCTGGACGTCACCTGCGCGTAAAACCGCCTGCCGCGCAACACTTTCGGCCCAATGGAGTCACTCCGGCCGAGTGCTTCTCCCTCTACCACAACGAGAGCAGGTGCAGCCCGGCACGGGGGTACGAAGGGGCGATTTTCGTGCCCGCCCGCACCCTTCGGCCGCCGACCGGTTTCACGCCTTGGTTCAGGGCTTCGTCCAAGGCTTCGATCGGAAGCCTTCCCGGCCGGGCCGCTTCGTCACGAAGGTTGCTCGGGGACCACCCAGCCGTTGGTCCACGTGATGTGCATCTCCACCGACGAAAACCGCCAGCCCTGCTCGGTGCGCCGCAGCGCCGCCTCGTACCAGCCGCCGGCTTGCGAATGCTTGTCCGGTTGGGCCGCGTCGAAGACGTGGGTCGCGATGACGTGCCACCAGGCCCGCGCTTCGTCGCCGTCCACCTCGATGCGCTGGGTGCCCACCAGGTGGTGCGAGGCCGTCGGCGGTGGCGCGGTGGGCATCGCGGCGATCGCCTCCCGCCCCTCGAACGTGCCGAACGGCAGCCGGAGCGTGGCGTCGTCGGTGAAGGTGCCGGTGAAGGCCACTTGGTCGTGGGTGTCGAGATCGGCGGCGAAGCTGCTGATCAACGCGGTGATGGCCATCCGGTCGGCCAGCCACCGGATCTGCTCGGCGGGTTCCGCGGGTACGTCCACCAGACCTCCTCGGTCGTCCGGGCCCGGTTCGGGCCGTCCGAGCCGGAGCGTACGGCGCGCCCGCGTTCAAGATCCAGTCTCGGATCGCCGGCAGGCCGTCAACTCGGTTCGGCGGACAGGCACAGGATCCGCGAGGATGGAAGCAGCTCGCCCAGCAGGTGGGTGTCGGACGTCCGTAGATCCGGACGCGCCGGCCGGCGGTTCCGGGCAGCCCCGCTCCGAGCCGCGGTCACCCAGGCCCGAGTGCCGTTTTAACGATCGTTTCAGGTTCGCTCGATATCACGGAGGCATCGCCGTCCACGCGAACCCGAAAGGCCGCCATTCATGATCTCCGTGCTCGTGGTGGGCAACCAGCCACTTCAGCGCTTCGGGTTCCGCATGCTGCTGGAAAGTACTCCCGACACCGAGATCGTCGGCGAAGCCGAGACCAG
Organism: Amycolatopsis sp. NPDC003861; assembly: GCF_053605405.1. Lineage (NCBI taxonomy): Bacteria > Bacillati > Actinomycetota > Actinomycetes > Pseudonocardiales > Pseudonocardiaceae > Amycolatopsis > Amycolatopsis sp. NPDC003861. The sequence goes on along the minus strand of NZ_JBSGJD010000008.1, from coordinate 67,104 downwards.
CGCCGAGGCCGTCCGGCGGACCACCGAGCTGCACCCCGACGTGGTGCTGATGGGCATCCGCATGCCGGGCGCGGCCGGGGTCGAGGCCACCCGGCGCCTCGCCGCCGCCGGGAGGCGTTCGCGGATCCTGGTGCTGACGACGTTCGACGTGGACCGGTACGCGCTCGCCGCGCTGCGGGCCGGCGCGAGCGGTTTCCTATTGGAGGACACCCGCCCGGAGGAGCTGCTCGCCGGCATCCGGGCCGTCGCCGCCGGGGACGTGGTGCTCGCCCCGGCGCTGACCCGGCGGCTGCTCGACGCGTTCACCGACCGGCTCGGCGACGACCTCTGCGGGCCCGCGCGGACGGATCCCCGGCTGGACGCCCTGACCGGCCGCGAGCGCGAGATCCTCGTCGCCATCGGCCGCGGCCTCACCAACGGCGAGATCGCGCACCGGTTCACGCTGTCGGAGTCGACGGTGAAGTCCCACGTCGGGCGGGTCCTCGCCAAGATCGGCGCCCGGGACCGGATCCAGGCCGTCATCCTCGCCTACGACCTGAGACTCACCCGGCCGGTGTAGCGCTTCGCCCCGGGTCATGCGGTGACGACCTGCCCGTCGACGACCCGCACCGGCACCCTGGTCAGGGGTCTTGTCGCCGGCCCGCCGGTGACCTGGCCGCCGCCGTCGAAAGTCGAGCCGTGGCACGGACAGCGGAAGCCGGAGCCGGCGGGCGTGACGGGGCAGCCCTGGTGGGTGCAGGTGGCGAGGAAGGCCAGGAAGGTGTCGGTCGAGGGGCGCACCAGATAGGCGGCGGACCCGCTCGGGGTGGTGAAGCTCGTCGACGAACCGACCGCGACGGCCGCGACCGCGGCGATCACCGTCCCGGAGGTCGTTCCCGGGTCTGCCGGCCGGCTGGGTTCCGGGGTGGTCGTGATGCGGCGGTCGAAGGCGATGAGAACGCCGCCGAGGGCAGCGGCCGTCGCGGTGACCAGGCCACCCCAGAGCAGAATGCGCCGCTCGGCGTCGTCCGGGGTCGAGTTCGGCGGGCGGCGACGGTGTATCGCGGCGCGCAGGCGGGCCGTCGTGGAGAACAGGCCCGCGTCACCGGCCACCAGCAGCGGGGTCCAGGCGGCCATGAAAACGATGTCGGCGCCGAAGTAGTACGGGCGGGTCGTCCAGCTCACGGTGAGGAAGAAGCTCAGCGCGAGGAGAAACCCGCCGGCCGCGGCGACGCGGGTGAACAGCCCGAGCAGCGTCCCCAGCCCCACAGCGACCTCGCCGAGGGCGATGGCGAGGCCGCTGACGGTCGGGTGTTCGGCCGCGAACGACACCAGCGGGCCGATCGGGGAGGTCGTCGCGGCGTGCAGCATCTGCGCGTGGACGCCGAGGGGTGAGGTGTGGTCCAGGTACTGGGTGTCGAGGAGCTTGGAGAGACCCGCGTAGAGGAATGTGCCACCGAGAAAGACGCGTAGCGGCAAGAATGCCCAGATCGTTCTCCGTGGTGGTGCATCGGCCCGTGGCGTTTTTTCGCCGAGGGAAGGCTCGGAGGACAAGAGGAGTCACCTTTCGTTTTGCGGGTGCCCGGCGCACATTCCGCCACGTCCGACGCTGCGTCAGGACTTGCGGGGCGAGACCGTCATGATGCCGGTGCACATCTCGTCGCTGGTGCCGTCGCCCCACACCACGTAGCGCGGCGGCAGCTTGCTCAGCTGCGGCAGCCGTTTGCGCAGGCTCGCGTCGTGCGTGCACGTCACCCGCAGCGTGTCCCCGGGACCGATGTCCACCGGCGACGGCAGTTTCACCAGCCGCTGGTTGTCGAAGTCGAACTGCGGCACGTCCAGCACGACCTTGGCCTTCGGCGTGCCGGGGTCGAGTTCGACCTTGATGGCCCGCCCGAGCAGGTGCATGTGGCCGAAACCGGCGAACAGCGTCATCGGCGCCTCCACCTTGTGGTCGCAGGTCTGGGTGTCACCGGGCTTCGGTGCGCTCTGGCCGCACTCCGCCACCTGACGGTCCGCCGACTCGCCGACGTCCGGCCCGAACCGCTTCGTCACGTCCGCGATCGAGGCCGCCCGGTCACAGAGCGGGCCCGACTCCTCGGCGGTGCACGGCAGGTCGGTCGGCGCGTCGAGCGCCAAGGTGTCGAATTCGCGAGTCTGCGGCGTGCCGTCCGTGAGCCGCAGCCGCACCGCCGAGCGGTCCGACCCGGCCGGCTTGCCGTCGCTCGCGAGCAGGTTGTAGTGCATCTGGAGGACGATCAGGGTTCCCGGCTCCAGCTTGAAGCCGGCGTCCTCGGTGAACAGCGTCTCCGCGGCGCCCGGCGCCCAGGTGTCCACCCAGGACGCTTCCCCCTCTTCCACTTCGGCGCCGGCCACGCCGGTCCCGCCGAAACACTGCCAGCCGGGGCCGGGGGTCTTCGCGTCCTGCGCGCGCACCGCGGCCGCGCCGCCCGGCGGCACCGCGTACACGATGGCGTGGTGCGCGAGAGCGACGTTCTCCGGCGTGACCTGGGTGCCGGTCAGGAACGCCGTCTTGGTCAGGCCCGGATCGATCACCTGGCACCGGTACTCGTCCGTGCCGCCGCCCTCCGGCGGCGCGGGCGTGTAGGACTCGCTCATCTTCAGTTCGGCGAACCGCTCGCCGGCGCGCAGCGGCTGCGGCGGAGCCGACGCCCCGCCCGCGTGCGCGCTGTGCGGGCCGACCGGGGTGGGCGCCGCGCTGGTGCCGGTGCCCGCGCCGCAGGCGACGACAGCGAACGTCGTCGCCAGGGCCGTGGCGGCCGCCCCGAGCCTCCACAGTGGACCATCAGGTTTCGTCATACCTGAACGCTAGGCCCGATTCCGGCCCGTTTCATCGTACTGCGGTCGGCATTCTCAGGAGGGAGGTGGTACCACGGTACTGCGCTGCTTCGGATCCGGCGGAACGCCGAGGCGCGCGGCCGGAAGGCCGACCCTGAGCAGCGCGCCACCGCGTGCGGACCGGGCGATGGTGACCCGGCCGCCGTGGGCGTCGACGACCCGCTGCACGATCGACAGCCCCAGGCCGGATCCCGGCAACGCCCGGGCGCTGTCGGCGCGGTAGAACCGGTCGAACACCCGGGGCACGTCGGCGGCGTCGATGCCCGGCCCGGCGTCGTCGACCTCGAGCACCGCCGACGCGCCCTCGGCACGGAGCCGGACCTGGACCGGCTGGCCAGCGGGAGACCACTTGCCGGCGTTGTCGACGAGGTTGAGCACCGCCCGTTGCAGGCCGGCCGGACGCCCGCTCACCCACACGGTGGTCACGTCGAGCGCGACCTCGATGTCGGGCACCCGAGACCGCGCCCGGGCCACGGCGGCCACCACCACGTCGGCGAGGTCGAGCACCTCGGTGCTCTCGTCGCTGACGTCACCGCGCGCCAGGTCGGTCAACTCGGCGGCCAGGGTGCTCAGCTCGGCCACCTGGGCGCCGACGTCGGTGAGCAGCCGGGTCCGGCTCTCCGGCGGCAGTGCGGTGTCCAGGGTGCCGCGGCGATCGAGCCGGATCAGCAGCTCGACGTTGAGGCGCAGGCTGGTGAGCGGGGTCTTGAGCTCGTGGGCGGCGTCCTCGGCGAGCAGTCGCTGGGCGCGACGGGATTCTCGGAGCGCGGCGAGCATGTCGTTGATCGACCGGATCAGCCGCCGGATCTCCCCGCCGCCCTCGTCCGGGATGTCGGCGTCGAGGTCCCGGGTGTGCGCGACCCGGACGGCGGCGGCGGTCAGCCGGTCGATCGGGGCCAGCCCGGTGCGCGCCACGGTCCGCCCGACGAGGGCACCGCCGGCCACGCAGAGCAGCCCGATCAGCAGCATGCCCCACCCGAACCGGTTGTTCTGGCTGCCATCGGCGACGCGGGCCGCCTGGACCGCGCCGCCGCCCGCCCGCAGCGTGTAGACGAGGTAGCCGTCGTCGTCGCTGCCGTTCGATTCCATCAGGTCGGCCGACGCGCCCTGCGCCACGCGCCACGCGGGCTCGCTGACGGCGGGCAGCGCGGGCTGGCCGGCCGGCGTCCGGGTCGAGCCGTCGGGCAGGATCACCCGCATCAGCCCCCCGGAGCCGGGATACGGCGGTAGCGGGACCTGCGCCAGACCGGCGTGCTCGGCGTTCGCCGCCAGGACGCGGGTGTCGGCGCGCAGCTGGTTCCGGGCGGTGTCCTGCAGCTCCCGGTCCAGCAGCTCGATGGCCACTTGGAAGGCCGCGAACACGCTGAGCGCGATGGCCGTCGCCGCGATCACCGTCAGCCTGGTCCGCAGGGACCGCCGTCGCCACCACCGGCTCAGCCGGGCGGCCCGGATCACGGAGGAGTCTCCCGCAAGGTGTACCCCAGGCCGCGCAGGGTGTAGATCAACCGCGGCTCCCCCTCGGCCTCCAGCTTGCGGCGCAGGTAGCTCACGTAAACCTGCAAGTTGTTGGCGGTGGCGCTCATGTCGAAGCCCCAGATCGCCTCGAACAGCGCGGCGCGGGTCAGCACCCGGGTCGCGTTGCGCACGAGGACGTGCAGCAACGAGAACTCGGTCCGGGTCAGGCGAAGCGGCCGCTCGCCCCGCCACGCCTCGAACCGGTCGGGATCGACCCGGACGTCGGCAAAGGTCAGAATCGCCGACTCGTCGTCACCCGGCACGCAGCGGCGCAGCAGGGCCCGCACCCGCGCCAGCAACTCCTCGGTGGCGAAGGGCTTGGGAAGGTAGTCGTCGGCGCCCGCATCCAACCCCGCAACCCGGTCGACGACCTGATCCCGCGCGGTCAGCATCAGCACCGGCAGATCCCGCCCCACTGCCCGCAACCGCCGGCAGGTCTCCAGCCCGCCGAGCCGGGGCATCATCACGTCGAGGATCAGCAGATCCGGCGCATCATCATCGACCCCATCGAGCACGGCAAGACCATTGGCGACGGCCCTGGTGTCGTAACCCTCGACCTGGAGCACCCGCTCCAGCGACTCCCGGATGGCCGCCTCGTCATCCGCGATCATGATCCGCACGCCGGCCCGCCTCTTCCCGTCGATGCCTTGCCGCTCACTCTCCCCGATCAACCTGAAAGCAGGATTAAAGGATCGACGTATAGGCCGTTATACGGCAGGCAGGCACCAGGCGGTCCAGCTCTCATACCTCCGCGACACGTCAGGCCAAGGCGACCGAGCCGGCTCCAGTGCCAGGCCGCCCGCGCATCGGCTGTCGCGGGCTGCCGTGGTCACTGCGCGGTCGGGACGGTCCACTTCTGGTTCTGGCCGCCGCTGCAGGTGCCCAGCCGCACGGCTGTCCCGTTGGCGGTCGAGCCGGCCGCGACCTCGATGCAGAGCCCTGACTGCGTCCCGGTCACGGTGCCGTCCGCGTTGGTCCGCCACTTCTGGTTGGCCCCGCCGTGGCACGCCCAGATGATCACCGCCGTGCCCGGGGTGGTGGCGCCGCCCTCGGCGTCGAGGCAGCGCAGCGTGTCGCCGGAGTAGACCGTCAGCTCGGCCGCGGCGGTGGCGGTCCACGTCTGGTTCGTCCCGCTGTTGCAGTCCCACACCTGCAACCGGGTGCCCTGCGTCGTCGAGCGGGCCGGCACGTCGAGGCACCTCCCCGCGGCGACCGAGCGCACCGGGCCGCTGCGGGTTCCGGTGCTGCCGCCGCTGTCGAGGCCGAGGAAGGAGATCGCGTACGCGAGCATCCCGGCCTGCGGCAGGGTGTGGCCGGTGCCCGCGACGACGATGCCTTCCACGGGAGCGTGGTTGCCGGTGTCGCCGTAGCGGCTGCGCGTCCAGGACGACTGCGGGCGGTCGGTGGCCGACGGCGTCTGGTTCAGCCCGTGGAGGGCCGTCCACTGCTTGATCTCTTCGCCGTAGTTCGGGTAGGCCAGCGTCGTGTCCTGATTGCCGTGCCACAGCTGCATCCGGGGATAGGCACCGGTGTAACCGGGGTACATGGCGTGCGCCTGATCGGCCCACTGCTGGGCGGACTTGACGACGTTCCCGCCGGCGCACTGGCTGTTCCACAACGAGCCGTCCGTGGTCGCGAAGCACCCCGCGGGCACGCCGGAGAACGCGGCGCCGGCGGAGAACACGTCCGGGTATTCGGCGGCGAGGACGTTCGTCATCATGGCCCCCGAGGAGAAGCCGCTGACGACGATGCGGCCCGGGTCCACGTTGTAGCGCTGCCGGGCCCACGCGACCATCGACATGATCCCGGTGGAGTCGCTGCCGCCGTTGCGGGTCAGGCCCGCCTTCGTGGAGACGTCGAAGCAGTGCCCGTCCCGGGTGGCCTCCGGCACCACGACGACGTAGCCGTACCGGTCGGCCGCCGTCGCGTAGTCGTGCCCGTTGCCGTTGAAGATCGCGCCCGCCGAACCACTGCAATAGTGGACCAGCACGAGCAGCGCCGGCTTCGCCGCCAGCGAGTCGGGCGCGTACACGTACATGCCGAGATTGGTGGGATTGGCGCCGAAGTCGGTGACCCTGGTCAAGGTGGCGGCCGAGGCGGAACCGGCGGTGAGGAACGCCCCCACGACGGTCAGCGGCAACAGCAGAACCACCGCCAGCAAACCGCGGATCACCCGTTTCATCGCATTCCTCCGCCCTCGCCGCCAGATCCACCGGCCGACAGGAATGCCACGATAAGAGCGGTCGCCCGGCAGGTCAACGATCATGCGATCGGAGGTGAAAGTTACTTGCCCCGAACGATTTCACCCGTGGTCCTCAGCCGGAGAAATCGTCGATACCGGCAACGAAAATTTCGAGCCGGCCCTTCTCCGGGGCCTCATCGAAATGTGGCGGGCGCCGTTGTCCCGGGCGAGGGCGGCCCCGGGTCGCTCGAACCCGGGGCGCCTCCTCCGGTCACCAGCCGACGGCGACCACCAGCCACTGCGGGTCCCCGTGCGAGACGAACGAAGACTGAGCGGCCACGTCGTCGTACGGGAAGCCGTAGGCGAGGTGGTTGATGCCGTGGTCGTGCCAGAACTTCGCGTAGTAGTTCGCCGGCGCCGCCTGGTAGTACCGCGACGGGTCCTGCCACTGCGACTGCGGCAGGTGGGCGGTGTGCCGGTTCAGCGCCGCGCACATGTCCGGGTTGCCGGCCAGCGATCCGGCGCAGCCGGTGATGTTCGACGTCGGCTCGTTGACCCCCACCGACTGGGCGTAGGAGGTGAAGTAGTTCGCGTACTTGCCGCCGGTGCGGAAGTCCGGGGCGCTGCCCGGCGCCGGGATGCGGTACGGCGCGTTCACCGTCGCCAGGCCCTTGAACTCCGTCGGCACCTCGGCCTGGAACTTGGCGAAGGTGGCCGAGCGGTCCTCCTGGAACGTCGGGTAGTCGTCGCCGACCTGCACGTCGTAGCCGTCGTGCGCGTGCAGCCGCATGGCCAGCTTCAACGCGAACGCGTCCACCCGGGTGGTGTTGCCGTTGAACACGTCCGGGCCGACGGTGAACTCGATGAAGTCGGCGTACTGGCCGTTCGGCGTGCCCAGGTAGAAGTACATCCGCCCGGCCGAGTTGGCCGGCATGTCAAGGTAGGGCTGCTCGGCGATCGAGTGGGTCTGGCCGCCGAAGTTCCAGTACACCTGGCTGTCCGGGTACTTGCCGTTCGTCCGGTTGAGCACCTTGACCGTGAGCACGTTCCGCGCGGCCGGGATGCTGCCGGTGTCGCCCCAGAAGGAGTCGGGCGGAACGCCTGCCCCGGGCTGCGTGGTCCCGCCGCCGGTGCCGATGACCTGGAACTCCCACAGCGAGACGCCGTAGGGGGTGGCCCGCGCGGTCGCGTACAACCGCACGTACCGCCCGGATCCGGTCACGTTCAGCGTCTGCGTGCCGCCGGTGCCCACGGTCGTCTGGTACACAGTGGACCAGCTGGATCCGTTGTCGGACAGCTGGATCTGGTACGCCGTCGCGTAGGCGGCCTCCCAGCGCAGCACGACCTGGCTGACGGTCGCGGCACCGCCGAGGTCGATCTGGATCCACTGTGGATCGCTGAACTGCGACGACCAGCGGGTGCCGGTGTTCCCGTCGACCGCGGCGGCCGCGGGGGTGCCGGCGTTCTCCACCGACGACGCGGTGGCGGTTTTCCCTTGGGAAATCACCGTGTCGGCGGCGCTCGCCGCCGGGACGGCGAGGCCGAGGGCGGCCACCGCGAGGGCGGCGGCGAGGATCGCCGAGCGGGTGCCGAGGCGACGGCGCCGCGGCAGGACGGTTCTGGACATGGTTCCTCCTGGCGGGGCAAGCGGCGGACCCGCCGCCGGTCAGGCGACGACGTGGTCCGGCTCGTCCTGAGCGCCGGGCGGATGCCCTGGTGGGCCGGCGGGAACGATCGTCAAGAAGGTTCATACCACCGCACCCGGCTTGTCAACCCTTGACAGATCCGCACCGCGCGGCGATCCTCGGAACCGGTTCCACCGCGAAGCGATGGATCACCGGCGGGGCGCCACCTCGCCGACCGCGACGAGGAGCCGCCGGAGCTCGCGCCGGCCCCGCTCGCCGAGATTGGCCAGGACCCGGTCCTCCGCCTCGGCCACCTCGGGCTCCAGACGTGCCAGCACGGCCGCGCCCGCACGCGTCAGCGTGGCGGGCAGCGACCGCCCGGCCGGCACCGTGGCGGGCCGCGTCACCAGGCCGCGCTCCTGCAGCTCGCGAACCACCTTGTTCATCGCCTGCGGCGACACCTGGGCCTCGCGGGCCAGCTGGGCGTTGGACTTCGGCGACCGCGACAGCATCCGCAGGCAGAAGTACTCCGGCGCCGCCAGCTCCGACGGCTCGAGCACGGTGGCGGCCACCTCGGCGCGCAAAGCCGACGTCACCCGGTGCAGCAGGTACCCGAGCGGCTCGTCGCGGACGTCTTCCATGTCAACCATGTTGACATATATCAACCTGGTTGACACTCTGGGAGCATGACGAGCTCACCCCGTGACGCGTTGTTCGAATCCGCCTATCGGCGCCAGGCGCCCGAAATGGGGCCGGGCCTGCGCCCGCCGTGGAGCCTCGGCGAGCCGCAGCCCGAGATCGCCGCGCTCATCAACGCGGGCGCCTGCCACGGCGAGGTCCTCGACGCCGGCTGCGGCGAGGGCGCGACGTCGCTCCACCTCGCCGAGCGGGGCTTCACGACGATCGGCTTGGACCTGTCGCCGACCGCGATCGAGCTGGCGCGCGCGGAAGCCGCCCGGCGCGGTCTGGCCAACGCCGGCTTCGCGGTCGCGGACATCAGCGCGTTCACCGGCTACGACGGTCGTTTCGGCACCGTCGTCGACAGCACGTTGTTCCACTCGATGCCGGTCGAGGCGCGCCGGGGGTACCAGGAATCGATCGTGCGCGCCGCGGCGCCCGGCGCGTCCTACTTCGTGCTCGTGTTCGACAGTGCGACCGTGCCCTCGGACAAGGTCAACCCGGTCTCGCCGGACGAGCTGCGGGAGGTGGTGGGCGCCTACTGGGCGATCGACGAGATCCGGCCGGCCCGCATCCACGCCGTCGTCCCCGAAGACTTCCCGAACTTTTCGGCCTTCGCCGGCAGCGACGTCCGAGACGAGGGCAACGGCCGCAAGTCGGCACCGGCCTGGCTGTTGTCGGCGCACTTGCCCCGGCCGTGACGCCGTGCCGGGCCCCGTCTACCTCGCCACCAGCGCCAAGACCACGAACATGAAGGTCGGCGGCTTCATCAACATCCGGGCCGCGAACACGATGAAGTTCTACCAGTCGATGAACGCGGTGCCCACGACGTGGCCGCTGCAGAGCCTGCACATGCGCCAGCAGTGGTTCACCATCACCGCCGTCGACACCGGGAACCACACCGTTTCCCTCGACAAGCCCCTCGAGTACGACGTCCCGGTCGATTCCACTTCGGACGGTTCCGCGCCGATCGTCGACCCGGTCGTCGGGGTCGGCTTCGAGGACTTCTCCTTCGGCCAGGTCACGCCGCCCGGCGTGACACCGGCGCAGGCCAAGGACAACTACGGCAACCTCGCGCCGAGCCTGGCCATGCACGGCATCGTGTTCAAGTGGGCCGCCAACTCCTGGGTCCGCAACACGCACGCGACGATGACCGGCTCGCACCCGATCGTCACCGCCCGCGCAACGTCTTCTTCCACAACACGATGACCAAGCAGTTCACCGCGGGCGCGGCGTACACGCCGTACTACGCCGACCACACGAAGATCTAACAGTTCGGCTGGGACGGCTCGGCGTTCCACCACCTGGACGTGGGCGGCAAACCGATCACGGATTGGGCCCACAACGAACAACGCGACTACACCCACGGACACGGGCGTCGACTACACGAAGACCAGCGCGGCGAAGTCCCTGTTCCTGAAGAACATCGGCTGAGGGAACTGCGCCTCGCCGTCCACCGGAGGGCGGCGAGGTGCCGCTCAGCCGTTTCCGGGTTCTTCGGCACGTTCGTGGTTGCGTTGCTGCCGCTCCCGCTCGCGCCGGCTGTAGGTGGCCCGGCGGACGCGTTCCTCGTCCTCGACACTGGAGCCCAACGCCCCGGCGACGATGCCGACCGAGGTGGCCAGCCACACCAGCTTCAGATACGACGCCGGCCCGGCCGGATGCCCGAGGGTCTGCCCGAAATAGGTCCCCTCGATCAGCACGATCGACGCCACCAGCGCCAACCCGAACAGGATCGCGTACATGCACGCGACCCCGATCGACAACGTCAGCGCGGTCGAAGCGTTGTACAGCAGCGCCTTCCGCCGGTCCACGTGCCCGGACGGCGAATCCCACAGGTGATTGTGCACCATCAGCCAGCCCGCCATGACCACGATCGCCAGCACCGTGATCCCGGCCAGCCGCACCGCGGGCAACGCCTCGGCCAGCTTCCAGAACGACGTGGTGATGATGCCGTACGCCGCGGTCCCGGCCGCGGCCGCGGTCGCCCCGGCCAGGGTGGGCACCAGCCGCCACGGGCGGTTGTCGCGGATCATTCCCGCCAGCAGCCGCACCCGCCCGCGCACCCCCGCCAGCGCCAGGTGCTCGTCGGCGGCGCCGCGGCCCTCGATGTGCCGCGTCGGCGCCACCAGCTCCCGCAGCCGGTCGAGCGTCCGCGGGGGCGGATCGGCCGCCTTCGTCGAGCGGTGTGCCACCAGGTGCCGGACCAGGTGGACGATCAGCCGGCGCGCCCGGTGCCGCAGGCGCACGGCACCGAGCGCCGGCAGCGACACCATCGCCACCCCGTGGCCGGCGTTGTAGTCCGACGCGATCGGGACCGTCCCCGCCCGCCGCGGGAGGTCCGTGATCAGCACCAGCAGATCCCAGCCGTGCTTCTCCCGGCGCTCCTCCGCCAGCGCCAGCATCGGGATGTCACCCTCCTCGTCCAGCGGAAGGGCCTGCGTCTCGTGCTCGACGCGCCAAGACGTCTCTTCACCGAGGTCACGGGCCAGGCGGGCGGGCAGCCCGTCCGCGATTTTCCAGGCGAGCTGCCCGGGCAACCCCTCATCGGTCAGCAGCCCCACCACCAGGGCCTCTCGCTGGGCGTTCATCCTCGAACCCTTCCTCGATCCGCGAGGTCGGCTCTCCGGGTGCCCGGCTCGATCTCCGGCAAACGGAATAGCGCGGGTGCGCCGCACGTCTGTACCTCCGCACGTCCACCGGCGACGCCGGCCCGATCGAGGAGAACCATGCCGGCACCGCCCGACCCGATCTCGGCCCCGGTGGAGATCGTCGCGCTGCTGGTCTCCCCCGCACACGCCTTCGAAGGCCGTCCCGCGGACGGCCCGCGGCCCGACCCGGAACCCGTCGAGCGCGACGAGGTGACCGTGCGCGCCGGGCTCGGGCTCGTCGGTGACCGGTACTTCAACCAGCCCGCCCACCGCCGGGCCGCCGTCACCCTCTTCGCCGCCGAGTCACTCGACACGCTGGCCCACGACCTCGGTCTCGCCGCGGTGCCGGACCTGCACCTGCCGCGCCGCAACATCGTCGTGCGCGGATTTCCCGTCGACGAGCTGGCCGCGCCGCGGGGCGGAAGCGGAGCCGTCTTCGGCCTGGACTCCGGAGCGGGCGAGGTCCGGTTCCAGGCTTACCGCCCGGCCCACCCGTGCGCCTGGATGGACGTGGTCCTGGCCCCCGGCGCGTTCCGCGGCCTCCGCGGACACGGCGGCGTGCGCTGCACCCCGCTCGGTGACGGAATCCTGCGGCTCGGCCCCGCGACCCTGACCGTGGTGCGCGGCTGACCCGGCTCTCACGGCGATGCGTGCGGTCGCGGACGGGTTCCGGCAGGCACCGGCTCCGTCAGGACGGCGACGCCGTCGGGGCCGGGATGAACGAAGGGGCGGAATCCGGGATCTCCGGCTCGGCCGGGTTCTCCGGCTCGGCCTCGCCGCCGAACCGGGTCCGCAGTTCCTCGACGCCGCCGGCGATCTGGCTCAGCTGGGTCAGCACCGCCTCGTGGGCCGCCCGGATGGCCGCGGCTTCCTCTTCCGCGCGGGAAACGATGAGCTCCGCGTCTCGCTGCGCGGCCCGCTCGGTTTCGGCGCGGGCGATTTCCGCCTCGGCCGCCGTCTTCTCCGCCGCCGACAGCAGTTTTTCCCTCTCTTCGTGAGCCTGTTTCTTGATTTCGGCAGCCTCGGATTTCGCGACCTGGAGGATCTTTTCGATCCGTTTGCCCAGCCCCGCGGCCGCCTCCGCTTCCGGGTCACGGGGCGCCGGCACCTGGGCTTTGGCCAGCCGGCGCTCCGCGACCCGCCGCGCTTTTTCGTGGCGGTCCACCCGTTTCTCGGCGACCCGCACGTACTCGTCCACCTGCCGACGGTCGTATCCCCGCAGGACGATCGGGAATCGGACGTCGGACTCCGGCAACGTGGCGGTTTCGGAATCCGTGTTCTCCATGCCTCGAGTGTCGGCACGATCACGACGGCGGGCAACCCAGAACCACCCGTCCGCTCACCACGCGACACACTTTCAGGGAAACCGGCCGCCACCGATGTTTCCGGTGACGCGCAAAGGCAACGGGCAGCATTCACCCGAAAGCGGCCGATCGAGCCGCGTCCTCCGCCCCAGGGTGTCCCGCGTCACACGACCAAGTTAGTCATAATCTATGACTATCATGTAGTTTGACTACATCCGGATCGGAGACTGAGGAGCTGACGATGTCGGTCATCGAACTGACCACCTTCACCGTGACACCGGAGAACACCGAGGCGATGCTGGCCGCGCGCCCGGGGATGGTGGCGGCGTTCCGGGAGGACCGGCGCGGCTTCCTCGCCGCCCGGTTGGTCCGCCTCGACGAGCGGACATGGCTGGACTTCGTCGAGTGGACCGACGACGCCGCGTGGGACGAGTCGAAGGCCAAAGGCGCCAACCGGCCGGCCATCGCAGCCTTCTTCGGGACGATCGCCACACTGGTGAGCGCCGAGCGCGGCGTCCGCTACGACGACGCCGAAGACGGCTCCCGCAAGGTCCGCACCGTCGCCTACGGCCCCGAGCCGTCGCAGGTCGGTGAGCTGTACCTGCCCGAGGGCGAGGGTCCGTTCCCCGTGGTCGCCCTCGTGCACGGCGGTTACTGGACCGCCATGTGGGACCGCCGGCAGATCACCGACGTCGCCGACGACCTCGTCGCCCGGGGGTGTGCCGTGTGGAACGTCGAGTACCGCCGGATCGGCGAGCCGGGCGGCGGCTGGCCGGGCACCTTCCTCGACGTCGCCGCCGCGATCGACGCCCTCGACGGCATGGACTCGGCGCTCGACACCGGCCGCGTCGTGCTGCTCGGCCACTCCGCGGGCGGACACCTGGCGACGTGGGCCGCCCACCGCGGCGCGCTCCCGCCGGAGGCGCCCGGCGCGCACCCGAAGATCACGCCGGCCGGCGTGGTCGAGCTGGCCGGCGCGCTCGACCTCGCGGCGGCCGACGCGGCCGGCTTCGGGAAGATCCTCGCCGACCCCGGCGCCGAACCGCCGAAGGACGCGCCCGAGCCCGCCCGGCCCGAAGCGTGGGCGGGAGTCGCGGAGGCCGTCGGCGACGGGATCCTGCCCCTGCTGGTGGGCGGGCGCCTCGCCGCCGTCCCCGAGCACTACGCCTGGACGTCCCCCGTGGAGCTGGCCGGCGCCGGCGTCCCGGTCCTCGCCGTGCACGGCACCGCCGACGAAGCCGTTCCCGCCGAGTGGAGCCGCCGCTACGTCGAGAAGGTCGTCGCCGAGGGCGGCAAAGCTCGCTACATCGAGGTGGACGGCGGCACCCACTTCGACGTCGTGCAGCCCGGCCACCCCGTCTGGCGGGAAGTCGCCGGCTGGATCCACGACACCGTCACCGGACCGGTGCAGGCGTGAACCACGAGGAGATCTTCGAACAGGCGTGGGCGGCGCCGGGCACGACACCGGTGGAACTGCCGCCGGTGTCGGTCAACGACGTGCTGCACGAGCGCTACGACGTGCGGCCGCCGTTCGACTACACCGGCGCGCAGCTGTGGGACATGGAGGTCCGCAAGGCCGCGGCGCCGGACAAGTACCTCCCGACGGTCGTGAAAGCCGGCAGCGCCGAGAAGTTCCCGAGCGTGCGCCACGGCCGGTTCGAGGACTTCACCCGCGTGTCCGAGCAGCGGCTGTGGGCCGACCCTTCGCGGTTCGCGACGATCATCGAGCACGTGCGCCTCGACCACGAGCACCGCCGCGCGTTCTTCATCGGCGCCGGACGCTTCGAAGCCCCGGACGGCCGGGTTTTCACCGCCGGCGCCGGGCAACCCCTGTTCCACGTCGAGCACTCGGTCGCCGGCGCGGAGGACGCCCCGCTCAACCTCTGGCGCATCGTGCACCTGACCAGCGCACCGGACCAGTCCCTGGTGGCCGCGTTCGACGAGCTGGCGAACGAGCGCTCCCTGCGGGTGTTCATCGAAGTCCACCTGCGGGAGGACCTGGGACGCGAACTCGAACGGCGAAGCTGATCGTTAAGCTGTCGGCGGCGAGCAGCGACGAGGAGCGGCGGATGGTCACCCGGGCGGAACGCAACGCGACGAATCCCGACCTGGGCGTCCTCGCGGGCCGCCTGCTGTTCGCCGTGCAGCGCGAGCTGTTCTCGACCCTGGCCGAGCGGGGCTTCGCCGACCTGAAGCCCCGCCACGGCGCGGTGCTGGCCTACCTCGACCCGGACGGGGTGCGAGCGACCGACCTGTCCAGGCTTTCGGGCCAGCACAAGCAGAACATCGGCATCCTCGTCGACGAGCTGGAGTCGCTCGGCTACGTCGAGCGGCGTCCCGACCCGCACGACCGCCGGGCGAAGCTCGTCCGCCCCACCGAACGCGGGCTCGCCCAGATGCGCACCGCGGACGCGATCATGGCGGAAATCCAGCACCGGCACGCCGAACGCCTCGGCGACGAGGAGTACGCGCGGTTCAAGCGCCGGCTCATCGACATCACCGAGCACCAGCGCGCCCACAACGCCTCCCGCGGCGAGGCGTTCTGACCGCTTGCCGATGCCGTGACCGGCCCGCCCGGCAGCACGCCGTCGAGGTCGGCCGCGGTGCCGGCGCCGGCTCAGACCAGGGGCTCCCCACCGTCGACGGCGAGCGAAACCCCCGTCAGGAAGGCGCTTCCCAGCGCGAACACGACCGCTTCGGCGATCTCCTCCGGACGTCCGATGCGCCGCGCCGGGCTGGTGGCCGCGCAGGCTGCGAACAGCTCCGCCTTCTTCCGCTCGCCGAGGCCGTCGTAGGCGCCGGTGTCGATCGTGCCCGGGGAGATGGCGTTGACCCGCCGCGGCGCCAGCTCCACCGCCAGGCCGCGGACCAGCGCGTCCACCGCCGCGTTCGTGGCACCGACGGCCAGCATGCCCGGGGCGGGCTTCCGTGCGGACGAACCCGAGAAGAAGACGAACGAGCCGTCCTCGGGCAGGCGTGGCGCGAAGTGTTTCGCCAGCAGCAGCGGGCCCAGCACCTTCACGTCGAACGACCTGAGCACGACGTCGTGCGCGAGTTCCGCCAGTGCACCGCGGGCCCGGGCCGACGCGGTCGACACGACGTGGTCGACCCGGCCGAGCTCCTCGGCCAACGCCGCGACGGAAGCCTCGTCGGTCAGGTCGACGTACGCGGTCTCGATGCCCGGGTCGTCGTACGTCCCGGCCAGTGCCGCTCGGTCCCTCCCGGCCACCACGACCTGCGCTCCGGCCGCCCGCAACGCTGACGTCACCGCCCGGGCGATGCCGCCGCCGCGGCCGACGACGAGGACTTTGCGGCCTTCCAGCGAAGCCATCTCAGTTCCCTTCCGGGACGCGCGAGCGAAGCTCGCCGGGGTCGAGGCCGCGGTCGATGCCGTGCGGGGTGACCGTCTGGCCCGGTTCGAGGGCGAGTCTGCGGCCGTCGAGGGTCACCTCGACGAGGTCGGGCTCGAACGACACGAACCCGGACACGCGCTCGACCTCGGGCCACGCCTCGGGGTACGACCAGGCCGCGCGCCGGCCGGCGCCGATGTCGAAGTAGCCGGCCAGCCCCTTGTACGGGCAGAACGTCTCGCCCTCGACCGGCGTCAGCGCCGTCAGGTCGATGTCCTCGCGCGGCACGTACCAGCGCGGCGCGAACCCCGACTCGTACAGCACGACCGGGCGCCTCGTTTCGGCGACGACGCGGTCGCCATCGCGCACGACGAGGTGCCGTGAGGTCTGCCGGATGTCGATGCGGTGGTACGGGTCGGCCGCGTGCCCGACGATCCGCTCGTCCTCCTCGTAGAAGGCGTCCATCGCCCGCCAGGCGAAGGCGACGCGGTCGCGCAGGACGTCCGCGTGGCCGGGGAGGCCCGTGTACCTCCAGGCCGCGCGCGGCGCCGCCTGGCCGCCCGCCCGCACCGTGAACCACTCGGCCGGGCCGAGCTCGCGGTGGTCCGTCGTCCGGTTCTCGGCCGCCAGCACGTCTTCACGGACGTCGGCGACCGGGAAGTACGCGACCGGGTAGCGCCCGGGTTCGTGCAGCAGGACGACGTCCTCGCTGTCGGCCACCCAGTCGCCGCCGAACCGCACGCGCATCCGCCGCCGCAGCGGCTCGGCGAACAGCAGGCGCTCGGGCAATGGCTGCTCGACCAGGAAGTGGCCCACCGCCCGGGTGGCCAGCGGTCCTTGCTGCCAAGCCAATCCCATGACCTTCTCCTAACCCTTATAAAGCTATTTGATGGTTAGACATGGAAGCAGCGGGTACTGTAACCTGTCAAGCATGGGTTTGGAGGTTAGGTTGACGACGACCGACGAGACGCTGCTGCTCGACCTGCTCAACACCACCCCGGTCCGGGACGGCCGGGCCGAGGACGACCTCGCCGACCCCCAGGCGGGCCGGGCGTGGCTGGCCGGCCACGGGCAGCCGGCCACCGACGACGAGCTCCGCGCCCTGCTCGAAGTGCGCCCGGCGCTGCAGGCCGTCGTGCGCGGCGCTGCCTCCCCCGCTGTCGCCGCGCGGTTCGTCGACGGCGCGAACTACCGGGCCGCATTCGGCGACGACGGCGTCGAGTGGGTCCTCGACGTCCCGGCCGGCCGGTCCGCCGCCGCACGGGCCGTGCTGGCCTGGGACGCGCTCGCGAAGTCGAGCCCCGGCCGGCTGCGCCCGTGCGCCAACCCCGAATGCCGGCTGTTCCTGATCGACCACAGCAAACCCAACAGCGCCCGCTGGTGTTCGATGGCCGTGTGCGGCAACCGCATGAAGGCCCGGCGGCACTACCAGCGCACCCGGACCTCGGCCGGCTGAAGGAGACGACCACCATGGCCCGCTTGGTGTCACTGAACGTCGGACTGCCCCGGGACGTGCCCTGGCAGGGGCGGACCGTCCACACGGGAATCTTCAAGTACCCGGTCGAAGGCCGCCGCATGGTCCGCCGGCTCAACGTCGACGGCGACGGCCAGGGCGACCTGGGCGGCCACGGCGGCGAGAACCGCGCGGTGCTCGTCTACCAGCGCCAGTCCTACGAACACTGGCGGCGGTTCCTCGGCCGTGACGACCTCGAAGACGGCCAGTTCGGCGAGAACTTCACCGTCGACGGCCTGCCCGACGACGAAGTGCACATCGGCGACCGGTACCGCATCGGCGAGGCCGAATTCGAGGTCACCCAGCCGCGCGTCACGTGCTTCCGCGTCGGGATGCGCCTCGGCGAGCCCCGGATGCCGTCGCTGCTGGTGGCGCACCGCCGGCCCGGCTTCTACCTGCGGGTCATCACCGAAGGCCACGTCCAGGCCGGCGACGAGATCGTCCGCACCCGGACCGGACGGCACGAACTGAGCGTCGCGGCCGTCGACGCCCTGCTCTACCTGCCCGGCCGTGACCGGGACCTGCTGCGCAAGGCCGTCGACGTCCCGGCGCTCAGTCCCGGCTGGCGGGGATCGTTCCGGGACCTGCTGGCGGAGGAACCCCCGGCACCCCGCGGCTGGAGCGGGTTCCGGCCCCTGCGCGTCACCCGCGTGGTGCCCGAGAGCACGACCGTGGTCTCCTTCCACCTGGCCGCCGAGGACGGCGCGCCACTCCCCCGGCCCGAGCCGGGCCAGTACCTGACCCTGCGCGTCCCCGGCGCCGCCGACCCGGCGCCGGTCCGCAGCTACTCGCTGTCGGCAACGCCGTCGGAGCGCGAGTACCGCATCAGCGTCAAACGGGACGGAGTCGTCAGCAGCTACCTCCACGCGCAGCTGGCCGCCGGCGCCGTGGTGGCCGTCGCGGCCCCCCGCGGCGACTTCGTGCTGGCCGACGAGGACCGTCCCGTGGTCCTCCTTTCCGCGGGCATCGGCGTGACCCCGGTCCTGGCCATGCTGCACACCCTCGCCGCGAACCGGACTCCGCGGGAGGTCTGGTGGCTGCACACCACCCGGACCGCCGCCGAGCACGCGTTCGCCGCCGAAGCACACGCCTTGCTGGCCGGCCTCCCGCACGGCCACGAGCGCATCCACTACACCGCCGAACGCGGCCGGCTGACCCGCGAAACGCTGGCGGAGCTGCCGGTCGACGGCACCGTCTACCTGTGCGGACCGGACGCCTTCATGACGACCGTGCGGGAATCCCTGATCTCCTCGGGTTTCGACCCGGGACGTGTCCACAGTGAACTGTTCGGCGGTGTGTCCGCGATCAACCCCGGCCTCACCGGCGTCGTCCGCAAGACGCCGCATCCCCCGGCCGGCGCCGCCGGATCGGGCCCCGCGATCACGTTCGCGCGGAGCGGGTTCACGGTGCCGTGGAGCGACCGCTACCCCAGCCTGCTCGAGTTCGCCGAAGCGTGCGACGTCCCGACGCGCTGGTCGTGCCGCACCGGCGTCTGCCACACCTGCGTGACACCGGTGCTTTCCGGCCGGGTGCGCTACGACACCGAACCGCTCGAACCGCCGGCGCCGGACGAAGCACTCGTCTGCTGCGCCCAGCCGCAGGACGACGTCGTCCTGGACCTGTGAGGACCGAATCGAGGACGGCAGCTGTCCGCATCCGGTGGCAAGGTGGGCACCCTCACCCCGACGACCGACGGAGCACCCCGATGAGCCGACACGTCCAGGTCACCTTCGACGCCCACGATCCGCGAGCGCTTTCGGCGTTCTGGCGCGAGGTGCTGGGCTACGTCCACCCCGCACCACCCGGCGTCGAGCTGCCCGAAGGCGCCGACCCCTTCGCCGCGTGGGACGAGTTCCTCGAGCGGGTCGGGGTGCCGGAAGAGCAGCGCACCAGCAGCTCCGCTGTCGAAGACCCCGACGCGCAGGGGCCACGCCTGTTCTTCCAGCGGGTGCCGGAGGGCAAGACCGCGAAGAACCGGGTCCACCTCGACGTCCGGGCCGCGCCCGGCCTGCAGGGCGACGAGCGGATGGCGGCCCTCGAAGCGGAGTGCGCACGGCTGGTCGCCCTCGGGGCGACCCGGGTCCACCGCAGCGAACCCGCGCCGCCGCTCAGCGCCGGGTTCATCGTGCTGACCGACCCCGAAGGCAACGAGTTCTGCTTGGACTGAGCGTGTCAGCGGCCGTGTCAGCGCAGTGGCCGTCCGGTGTCAGGACGGGAGGCGACCGTGGTTCTCGTGATCAGGTCATCGATCGCCCTCGCCACCACCGGACGCGCCACCGCCAGCGGGACGCCCGACACTTCGGAGAACACGATGCAGAAGCTCGACACCGCCGCCGTCGAGGCCCGGCCCGAACTGCAGCAGGCCGTCCAGGCGTTCGTCGACGCGGGATTCGCCGGGGCGCGGGTCCGCGTGCACGACGAACACGGCGACTGGACCGGGGGCGCCGGGGTCGGCGAGCTGGGCGGCACCGCCGAGCCGCCGGCGAACGGGCCGGCCTGGGCGGGCAGCGTCACCAAGACCTTCACCGCGACCCTGGTGCTGCAGCTGGTGGCCGAGGGCCGGATCGGGCTGGACGACCCGGTGGCCGGGCACCTGCCCGAGCTCGGGCTGGACGCGCGGATCACGGTGCGGATGCTGCTGCAGCACACCAGCGGGCTGTACAACTACACCGGCGAGCTCGGCACCGACGGCGCGTTCGAGATGGGGCTGCCGTCCGTCGGCAAACCGTGGGTGGACAACCGGTTCCACACCTACCACCCCGAGGAGCTCGTGCGGTTCGCGCTGGCCCGGCCGGCGCGGTTCGCGCCGGGGACCGACCAGAGCTACTCCAACACGAACTACACGGTGGCCCTCCTGCTGATCGAGAAGGTCACCGGCCGCTCCTACGCCGAGCAGGCGCAGCAGCGGATCCTGGAGCCGCTCGGCCTGTCGGGCACCGTGGTGTCGGCGACGTCGCCGCAGCTGCCCGGGCCGCACGCCCACGGCTACTACCGCTACCAGGACGCCGGCGAGTGGAAGGTGGTCGACGTCAGCCGCCAGAACCCGTCACTGCTGGCCGGCGCCGGCCACCTCGTCTCGACGGCCGAGGACCTCGGCACCTTCATCTCGGCGCTCCTGGGCGGCCGGCTCCTGCCCGCCGCGCTGCTGGCCGAAATGCTGACGCCGCAGGGCAAACTCGGGCTCGGCCTGGGCCTCTGGGTGCAGGACCTCGGCCACGGCACCATCGTCCACCACAACGGCAGCGCGCCGGGCGGCTACGGAGCGCTGATGATCAGCACACCCGACGGCAGCAGGACCCTGACCGCCACCCTGACCACCGGGGAAAGCGACCCGGCCGGCGTGTTCCCCGCGGCGCTGGGCGGGCTCATCGGCGCGGTGTTCGGCTGAGCTGCCGGCCCGCGGGCCGGCCGACCGGGCTGCCGCGGCGCGGGAGCCTTGCCCGGCGTCCTCCACCGCCCGCACACTGTCGTCGTCGCTTCGGCACGGCAACGGGAGGGCGCCGATGACAGCGGACGGCCGGCCACCACTGTTCCCGTTCGACGATCCACCTTCGACCGATCCGGCCGCCGAGGCGCTCCGGCTGTTGCACACCGACCCGGTGCCCGTGGTCCGCTTGGCCGGCGGGCACCGGGTCCGGCTGGTCACCCGTTACGACGACGTCCAACGCGCGATGTCCGACCCCCGGATGAGCCGTGCCGCCCTGGCGACCCCGGACGCCCCCACCATCGTGCCCGGCCTGCAGTCGCCGGACATGATGCCGAACATGGACCCGCCCGGCCACACGAAACTGCGTCGCCTGGTGGCCAAGGCGTTCACCATCCGCAACGTCGAACTCCTGCGGCCGAGGGTGGCGGAGGTCGCAGCCGGGCTGATGGACCGGATGCTGGCGGCCGGGCCGCCGGCGGACCTGGTCGGCGCGCTGGCCGAACCGCTGCCCGGCATCGTGATCTGCGAACTGCTCGGCATCGCCCGCGACGAGCGCGAACCCCTGCTCGCGTTCATCGAAGCCATGTCCATCACGACCACGTTCGACCAGGAGGCCTTCGCGGCGACCGGAGCGGTCGCGGCGTCGCACTTGCTCGGGCTGATCGAGCGGAAACGTCAGCACCCCGGCGACGACCTGCTTTCCGGGCTGACCCAGGTGCACGACGAGGACGGCGACCGGCTCAGCGAAGCCGAACTGCTGATCACCGTGATGCTGCTGATCGGCGCCGGCCAGGAGACGACGATGGCTCAGCTGGCCAAGTCGGTGCTGGTGCTGTCCCGGCACCCGGACCAGTGGGCACGTCTGGTGGCGGAGCCGGATCTGGTGCCGAACGCGGTCGAGGAACTGCTGCGGGTGGTCGCCCTGGGCCATGCCGGGCAGCCACGCATGACGCGTGAGGACGTGGAATTCTCCGGCCACACCGTGGAAGCGGGCACGACGGTCTTCCCGGTCGTGAACGCGGCCAACCGCGACCCGGCCGTCTTCTCCGACCCGGACCGGTTCGACGTGGCTCGCAGCGAAGCGGCCCACCACCTGTCCTTCGGCCGGGGTGCACATTTCTGTCTTGGTGCGCCGCTGGCCCGGATGGAATTGCAGGTGGCGTTGCGCGGCCTGGTGACGAGGATGCCCGGGCTGCGGGTGGCCGAGGAGGACGACGAGCTGGCGTGGCAGCCCGAGAGCCTGACCCGAGGACTCCGGCGGCTGCTGATCACGTGGTGACCGGGTGGAATTGCGTTGGTGCGCACCGCATGATCGGGAACAATCGCCGGAATGGACATGCGCGCCCTTCTCGCCCGGATCGACCCGCTGGCCGCGCCGGCGCGCCGGCGGGTCCTCGCCGACACCGCACGCGCGCTGGCCGGTACCCCGGAGCTCGCCGCCCTGCTCGTGGAACTGGACGCCGTCCCCGGGATCCCCCGGGTCTGGGCCGCCACGATGGCCGTCGTCGCGGACGACGACACGCACTTGCGCCGCATCCTCGGCTCGGCCGACACCCGGGTCGCCGGTCTGGCGATGACCCACTGCGCCCGCCACGACCGGCATCTCGACGTCCTCGCCGCGGCCCTCCCGACCGCGCCCCTCGCGTGGCGGCACACCCTCTACCGCACCGTGCGCGCCACCGGCGCCACCGAGTGGGCCGAAGCTCTCCTGCCCCCGGTGCGCACTCGCTTCGGTGACCACGAGGCGGCCGCCGTGCTCCCGGCCTGCGAAGCCGGCACGGTGACGGCCCTGCTGCCGGAACTGGACTTCGCCGTGCCCAACCTCGCCGCGCTGGCCCGCCGGCACCCCGCCGTCGTGCTCGCGCACCTGCGGCGCCGGCTGGCCGTGGCCGGTGCTGCCGGCCGCAACGCCACCTGGGCGCGCTTCGGACCCGCGCTGCAGCAGCTGGTCGGGCACGACCCGGCCCAGCTCGTCGACCTGCTCGCGCGCTCGGGACCGCTGACCGGGCTCCCGGCCGGCGCGAACCGCTGGCTGGCCACGGCGATCGCCGCCGATCCGGACCGGGTCGTCGAAATCCTCGCCGATCCCACGCGGCGCATCTGGTTCCGGCCGGGCCGGAGCACGGAACGGGCACTGCGGCGGGCATCGGACGAATCACTGACTTCGCTCGCACGCACCTGGCTCACCGATGTGACGCGGTTGACGGCGTTGGTGCGCGGGCTTCCGCCCGGCCGGCGGGCCACCGTCCTGAGTGGAGCGCTGGGCGAACGGAACCTGCAGCAGGCCGGCCTGCCGATGACGGTGCTCGACGTCCTGCCGTGGCGCTCCCGGCACGAGCACGCCCGCCGGTTGCTCGCCACCCGCCCGGTGGCCGACGACCCCGACCTGCGCCGGCAGGCGACCGCCCGGCTGCCGTGGCCGGAAGCCGAACCGGCGCTGCGCGCCGCGACCGCCCGGCCGTCCGCCGCCGAGCGAGCCCTCGGCTACCCGCTCCTGATCGGCGCGGCGGCCGCGACGCGGGACCCGGACGTCGTCGCCGGCCTGCTGGCGTCGTTGACCCGGCTGCCCAACGAGCAGGACCCGGTCCGCCACGCCGCGCTCGCCGCCGTCGCCGCCGTCCCGGGCTGGCTCCTGCGGTCGGCCGACCCGTCGGCCCTGGTCGAGCTGGCCGCCGACGCCGTCCAGGCCAGGGACGTGTCGTGGGGGACCCGGCAAGCGGTCGGCACCACGGCCGTCACCCTCGTCCGCCAAGGCACGCTCACGAGCCAACCCGGCTTGGTCGAAGGCGGCCTGCGGATCTTGGAGCTGTCCGGCGGCCACGCGCACACCCTTGCCCTGCACCGGCTCGACCAGTCCCTGCCCCGCGGCGCCGAGCACGTCGTGTGGGCGGCGCTGCGGCCGCGCATCGCCGCCGACGCTCGCGCCGGCCGCTACGACCTGGTCCTGTCACTGGCCGCGGGCCTCCACCGGCGGGCGTGGCCGATGGCCGACCTGCAGGCGGTCGTCGGCGAAGCGACCCGCGCGGCCGAGGACCACACGGTCCACCGGGCCCTCGAGCTGTGGCTGGCCCCGCCCGCGACCCGCGACGAACGCGTCGAGGCCGTGCTGCGGCGCGACTCGTCCACGATCACGGTGACCGCGGTGGCGAACGCGGTCGGCGGACGCCGGACCGACCTGCTCGACCGCGTCCTGGCCCGGCCGCCGCGGGGACGGTTCGTCACCCGCGGCGTCCGGCTGGTGCCGGCCTTCGGCGGGTCGGCGTGGCACTGGCTGCCGCGCCAGGTCGCCCGCTACGCCGAATTGCTGGCCGACCTCGCCACCGCGCCCCGCACGCCGGTCTGGGAGCGGGTCTCCGCCGTGCAGCGGCTGGCCGGCCTGCCCGGCGCCCGTGTCGAAGACGTGGAGCCGTTCCTGCAGGACGACGAAGTCGCCGTGGTCGAGGCCGCGCTGGCCGGGCTGGCCTGGGTCGATCGGCCCGGCGACGCACTGGGCACCTTGCTCGGCCACGCCGACACCGACCGCGCCCGGGTCGCGGTGTACGCGGCCGGCCGGGCCGCCCGGACCAGCCCGCCCGCCGAATTGGGTGCCGCGCTCCGGCCGGTGCTGGCCGGCACGAAGGTGACCTCGCGCAAGGAGGCGATCCGGCTGCTCGCCGAGCACCGCGTGCCGGGCGCGGCCGGCGAACTGGCCGCGCTGTGGGCGGACCCGGACCTGCACCGCGATCTCCGCCGCGCCATCGTGTCGGCCGCGCGCCGGCTGCTCGACGACGAACGCGCGTGGCAATGGCTCACCGAAGCGACCACGATGCCCGCGGTGGCCACAGCGGTGACCGAAGCGGACCCGCTGACCATCGCCGAGCACCACCGCGCACCCTACGGCGCACTGGTGCGGGCCGTGGTGGACAGCGCCGACCCGGACACCGCGCGGATCGGCTTGGCGGCCTGGCCCGCGTGGAGCGTCTGGGACCGTGAAGGACCGGCTGCGGTGGTCACCCTGATCGGCGACCTGACGAGCACCGCGACGTGGCGGTACGCCGTCGACGCGCTGCTCACCGCGTGCGCGGTCACCGGTGACCCGGCGCCGGTGCACGACGTCGTCACGACACTCGTCGAGCGGTCCGAAGTGGCCATCGCCGGGCGGGACCAGCCGGCGCGGCAACGGCTTCGCCTGTTCCTCGTGCGGCTCGCCGCCCGCTTGGACGCCGGTGGCGAAGCGATGCGCGCGGCGGCGGAGCAGCTGTCCATGACGCTGGCGGAACGGACGGAGTCCCGGACGGACGCGCTCCTGCTCGCCGTCAGTGCCCTGCCCTGCCGCGGCGACCTGCTGCCAGCCCTCCGCCGGATCGCCGCCCTCGCCGGCCGTCCCACATCGGCGTGGCAAGCGGCGGACCGGCTCGCGGCCTGGTTGGCAGGCCACGATCCCGGCCGCTCCGAGCTGTTCGACACCGCGCAAGCCCTGACGGCGAGCCCGGCGGAAGCGTTGCTGGCAGCGAGTATCGCGAGCCAAGCCGGCCCGCACGCCGGCTGGCCACGTCTGTGGCGCGAGCTGGTATCGGCCCTGCGTGAGCACCCTGACGCCGACGTCCGGGAACGCGCGTCGCACATCGTGTTCGCTCCCGAGTGACGAGCCCGCGCGGGACTACGCCGGGTTCTCCGCGACGGCGAGGTAGTCCGTGTAGATCTGCGGTGAGCCGGAGAACGAGGCCAGCTGCTTCCACTCCTCGTACATCTGCTTGGTGTCCCGGTGGGCGGCCGCGAACTCCGCGGCTTCGCCGGTGGCGATGTCGGGCTCGGGGTAGAAGACGTCCAGCGCGGCCAGGCTCGCGATCTCCATCATCATCACGTACTGGTCGAGGCGGTTGCCGCGCTCGCCCTTGAGCACGTGGAACCGCCAGTCCGGGTAGTCGTCGATCCGGTGGTGGTTCTCGGCGATGAAGCGGTCGAACGTCTCCTCGGTCACCCCGGCGCGCAACGCCAGGTTGTGGATCCCGATGACCCGGGCGACCGGCTCCTCCCCCGGGCGGTCGCGATAGCGGGGGCCGGGCGTGACCGTGCTCCGCGGGTTGTCGGCCAGGAGCCGGTAGTCGGTGAACAACGTCGGCAGCTCACCGAAGGTGCCCAGCCGCCGCCACCGCGCCAGGACCGCCTCCGCCTCCGGGTGCCGCGCCCAGAACGCCCGGGCCGCCTCGGTCTGCTCACCCCGGGCCGTGACGTAGCGGTCGCGCTGCTCGGCGCTGTCGATCTCGTACAGCATCAGGTACTGCCCGGCTCGCTCGCCGCGCAACCCGCGCAGCAGAGTCCACCGCCACCCCGGGTACAAGGGCAGGTGAACGCCTTCACCGCGCACGAAGGTCTCGAACTCTTCCGGCGTCACCCCGGCCTCGGTGTCGATGGCGATGTACTGGAAGGTGAATACCGACGAGCGTGCCATGTACGCGTCCAATCCTCGGGCCGGGAACGGGATCGCGCGTCCGACCAGCACGACTCCCCTGCACCCCATCCTGCCCGCTCCGGAGCAACGGTGCCCTGCTTCAAGGCTCCAGGCGTGTCCGTGGAACGGATCGGTCCTTGCTCATGCGCAGGATCAACGCGACCGCGTCCTCCGAGCGGGCGGTCGGCGTCAGAACCTCTTGCAGGAGCAGGCCTCGCATCGCGGCAACGGTGACGGTGGCCAAAGTCAGCGCTTCTTCGCTGCCGAGCCCTTCGCGTTCGGCGAGCGAGGCCAGCATTTTGGTCAGGTCGCCGAGGGAGTCGATGAACGCACGGAAGTCCTCCGGGCGGTACGCGGCGAGCCCTACGACATGGAAGAAGCCGCGGACCCGCGACAGCTGCTCCGGGCGCGTATAGGTCCGCCAGATCGCCACGACGAGGTCGTCGAAGCTGCCTTGCCGGGCCGCGCCGAGCAGTGCCTCGTTGTCGCGGGATCGCTGCGCCTCGAGCATGGCCGCCAAGACACCCGGGAGTGACCCGAAGTGGTAGCGCAAGAGGGCGTGGCTGGTCTCGGCCCTGGCGGCGATCTCACGGAGCGACACCTCCGGCGCGGGAAGGGCTTCACCGAAGGCATCGAGAAGCCGGGCCAGGAGACGCTGCCGTGCGTCGCCGTTGCGTTCCGTGCTTGACAGGATCACTCCCGCAGTTTATCCATTGGAAAAGAAACGCGCCAGTGGAGGGAACTGCTCGTGGGACGTCTTCAGGTGGTCGGCGCGACGGTCGTCGACGGGTCCGGTCGCGACCCGGCCGACGTCGATGTCGGCATCGAAGACGGGCACATCACCCAGGTCGGTGCCACCGGAACAGCCGGGGAGCGCCTCGATGCCGAGGGGCTGACGATGACGCCCGGCCTGATCGACGCGCACGTCCACCTGGGCTTGTCGAGCCCGATTCAGCCGCAGTTCTCGTTCCGGATCAGCGCCGCCGAGCTCGCGGCGGACATCTTCGCCACGGCCGGCGCGACGCTCGACGCCGGTTTCACCACCGTCCGGGACACCGGCGGGGTCGACGGCGGCCTCGTCACCACGATCGCGAAGGGCAAGATCAGGGGGCCGCGCGTCCTGTCGTGCGGGCCGGTGCAGTGCCAGATCGGCGGGCACGGCTACTACGGCGCCGAGTGGGAACCCACCGAGCTGTGGCGCAGCCATCACGTGCCGGGTCTGTGCGCGCTGTCCATGATGGCGGGCAACGCGGACGAACTGCGGCGCAACGTGCGTGAGGCCTTCCGTCGCGGAGCTTCCTTCCTGAAGCTCTGTGTGACCGGCGGCGTGGTGGGCGCGCACGACCGGCTGACCGACACCCAGTTCACCGTCGAGGAGATCGGCGTCGCCGTCGAGGAAGCCGCGGCGCGCGGCACCTACGTGACGGTGCACGCCCACAACAACGCCGGCATCCGGAACGCTGTCGAGGCCGGGGTGCGCTGCGTCGAACACGGCACCGACCTCGATGAAGCCACGGCCGCCCTGATGGCCACCCACGACGTCGCCCTCGTGCCCACCTTCGCCGTCGTCGAGCAGCTGCTGCACGACACCGCCGGAGCGGGCCTCGACGCCTCGACCCGCGACCGGGTGCTGGGGGTTCGGGAGCGGATGGCCGAAGCACTCGCCGTCGCCAAGGAGGCCTCGGCCTGTCCGGCCAGGTGGGAGTCATCGCTCCCGGCGCCCAGGCAGACCTCGTGCTGTGGAACGGCAACCCGGTCGAAGACCCGGAACTGTTCGCTGATCCCGCCAACGCCGTCCTCGTTCTCCAGGCCGGCCGAATCGTGAAGGACCTCCGATGAGCACCATGTGGCAAGGCTGCCTCGCCGACACCGACTACTTCGAGCTGCGTTCCAGCGGAGGGCACGGCTACGGCGTCTGGGTCACCACCCCGCCCGGCTACGACCCCGCCACGACGCGGGCGCCGGTCGTGTACGTGCTCGACGGCAACTGGGCCGTGGGCCTGACGGCTCCGCTCATCGTCACCCAGAACGACCCCATGCACCGGATCCGGCCCTACCTCCAAGTCAGCGTCGGCTACGCGGGCGAGGACGCCCAGCACTGGGCACGGCTGCGCAACCGGGACCTCGTGCCACCCGGCGAGCCCGTCGCCCCGGAGTTCGTCGAGGCGGTGGAGACGGGAATCCGGACGGGCGCGATGACCCGCGAGGAAGCCGACGCCTACCTCGCCGAATTGAAGGAAACCCACGCCGACGCGTTCCTGAGCTTCCTCACCGGGGAACTGCACCCGCGGATCGAACGCGACTACGGCACGGCAGCGAGCGGTCACGGCCTCTTCGGCTACTCCTACGGCGGGCTCTTCGGTCTCTACGCCTGGCTCACCGGCGGCACGCTCTTCGAGAGCGTCGGAGCGGGCAGCCCCGGTGTCGTCGGTGAAGGCAGCCGGATCTTCGCGATGCTCGAAAAACCGGGCGGCAGCCTGCCTTCCGCGAAACTCCACCTGACTGTCAACGACCAAGAGCTGCTCGGAGACCTGGGCGTCTACCAGAACCTCGCGAAGAACGCGGCCACCGTCCTGCACCGCCTGACCGCCCGCGGCGGAGCCGTCACCAGCGCCGTCCTGCGCGAAACGCACGTGACCGGCCTGCAGGCCTCGTTCCTCAGCTACCTCAGGACCTGCCGTGCCCGGTGAACGCCTGAGCGCCGACGTGGTCGTGATCGGGGCCGGGGTGATCGGCTCGTCGATCGCCCTCGAACTCGCCCGGGCGGGGCACCGGGTGGTCGTGCTCGACCGGGCCGCGGGGGCCGGACAGGGGTCGACCTCGGCATCGAGTGCGATCGTCCGGTTCAACTTCTCCACCACCGCCGGGGTGGCGACGGCATGGGAGGCGCAGTTCGGCTGGCTCGACTGGGCCGGGCACCTCGAGCACGACGTCGGCGACCTGGCGGTGTTCCGCAAGAGCGGGCTGGTCATGCTCGACGTCGAGGCGGCTCCGCGGGCGTCATGGCTGCCGCTCTTCGACGAGATCGGCGTTCCCTACGAGGAATGGGACAGCGCGACCCTGGCCGAGCGCGTTCCGGGCATCGACACCGGCCGCTACTGGCCGCCGAAGCGGCTCGACGACGAGGAGTTCTGGGAGGACGCGGAACACTCGCTCGGTGGCGTGTACACCCCGGATGCCGGTTACGTCTCGGACCCGGGCCTCGCCGCCGTGAACCTCGCCGCCGCGGCCTCGGCGCACGGGGCGGAGTTCCGCTTCCGCAGCACGGTGACAGCGGTGGAGCAGGCCGGCGGACGGGTGATGTCGGTGCGGCTGTCGGACGGCACCCGGATTCCGGGTGCCATCGTGGTCAACGCGGCCGGTCCGTGGTCGGGCGCGGTGAACCGGCTGGCCGGCGTGGGTTCCGACTTCACGGTCGGGGTCCGCCCGATGCGGCAGGAAGTAGCGCACGTCCCGGTCCGTGAGGGCTACGGCGGGCCCGTGGTGGCGGACATGGACCTGGGCACCTATTTCCGCGGCGAAACAGGAGGGGACCTCCTCGTCGGCGGAACGGAACCGGAGTGCGACCCGCTGCCGTGGCTCGACGACCCGGACACCGTCGACATCCACCCGACGGCCGCGGTGTTCGAGGCCCAGGTGACACGAGCGGCACGGCGGTTGCCCAGCCTGACGGTACCCAACCGGGCGCGCGGCGTCGTGGGCGTCTACGACGTCGCCGACGACTGGACCCCGATCTACGACCGCACCGAACTCGCGGGCTTCTACGTCGCGATCGGCGCGAGCGGCAACCAGTTCAAGAACGCGCCGGTCGTGGGGCAGCTGATGACAGAGCTGATCAACCAGGTGGAGAACGGCGCCGACCACGACACGGCGCCCATCCGGTTCCGGGCCCCGCGCACCGGCCTGGAGATCGACCTGGGCGCGTTCTCCCGCAAGCGCAACCGGAACACCGCGAGTTCGGGCACGGTGATGGGCTGAGCCGAACCGTCCTCATCGCAAGTCCCGGAAGAAGTCTGTGATGTCCCCGGCCAGCAGTTCGGGTTCTTCGTGGGCCGCGAAGTGACCGCCGCGGGGCATCGTCGTGTACCTCGTGACGTTGTAGGTGCGCTCGGCCCAGCTGCGTGGCGGCTGGGTGAGGTCGGCCGGGAACAGCGCGACGGCGGTCGGCACGTCGACCCGCTCGACCCGGCGGGTCAGGTTCTCGTGGTACTCGTAGTACGGCCGGAACGAGGTGGAAATGGTGTCGGTGAACCAGTAGAGCGACGCCTGCGTCAGCAGGAAGTCATCGCTGAACCTCGACGACAGGTCGCCTCCGCAATCGCTCCACGCGCGGTACTTTTCGAGCATCCACGCGAGCAACCCGGCCGGCGAATCGGCCAGGCCGTAGGCCAAGGTGACCGGCCGGGTGTTCTGCTGGTGCTGGTAAGCCCCCTCCTCCGCCGACTAGGTCGCCACCGAGCCGAGGTAGGCCCGCTCCTGCGCGGTGAGGCTCTTCTCGTCGTAGGCGAGCGGCGCGGCGACAGCCATCAGATGGATCCCGGCCAACGCGTCGGGATGGGCATCGGCCAGCCGCGAGGTGATGCCCGCGCCCAGGTCCCCGCCGTGCGCCGCGTACCGGGTGAAGCCCAGTTCCCCTCGCATCAGCCGGTGCCACAGTTCGTGGGTCTGCACCGGATCCGCGAGCGACGGGCGTTGCGGGGAGAAGGCGAAACCGGGCAGCGACGGGACGATGACGGTGAACGAGTCCGCCGCGGAACCCCCGTGTTCCGACGGTGTCGCCAGCCGCTGGGCGAAGCCGGCCAGTTCCAGGAACGAGCTGGGCCACCCGTTGGTCAGGACGATCGGCAAGGCGTCCGGGGATTCGCCGTCGAAACGCAGGTAGTGCACCGGCGTCCCGGCGATGTCCGCGAAGTGGTGGGGAAGGGCGTTGATCGCGGCTTCGTGCTTGCGCCAGTCGTAATCGGACGACCAATGGGCGACCAGCCGCCGCAGCTCACCGGGATCGGTACCCGCCGACCTGCCGGTCACCGGCCACGGTGCCGGCCACCGGGTGCCGGCCAGCCGCGTTCGCAGCTCGCCGAGTTCGGCGTCGGAGACCGCGAGCACGGGCCTGTCGGACATGGTTCTCTCCTTGCGTTCGCGGCGGACCACCGGCGGCGCTACCCGGGCGGCCCGGCCAGTTCGCGGGCGTGCTGCCGGGTCTCGTCGTTCATCGGGAAGAAGCACTCGATGCGCAGTTCCTGCAGGGTCACGTCCTGCGGCGTCCCCAAAGTGGTCACCGTGGAGAAGTAGTCGAACCGCCGCCCCTCGCGCTCGTAGCGGATCGGCACGATCGGCAGGACCGGCGCCGTCGCGTCCACCACCCGCAGGCGTGCCGGCACACCCGGGTAGGCCAGCACCTCGTCGAGGATGCCCTGTGCCCGTTCGTCGAGGACGCCACCGATCGCCTCCCGCCGGGCTCGCCGCACCAGCGCTTCGGCGACCTCCGGCCAGTTCGCGACGTGGGGCCGCACCCCGTCGGGGTGGAACATCCTGCGGAGCACGTTCGCCGGCCCCGGCGGGTTCTCCGCCCGCCCCTTGCGCAGGTAGGCGAAGAAGCGCCGGGCGGCGTCGTTGGTGTGCCGGATGTCCCAGCTGCGGTCCATCACCAGCGCCGGGAACGGTTCCTGCTGGGCGAGAATGGTCTCCAACGCCTCCCGCACCGCGGCGAGAGCTGGTGCGTCCAATGCGGACTCCGGATATTCGGGCGAGAACCCGGCGCTGAGCAACAGCGTGTTGCGCTCCCGCATCGGGACGTCGAGCACTTCCGCCAGCTTCAGCACCATGGCGCGGCTCGGGTTCGCCCGTCCCGTCTCGACGAAACTCAGGTGGCGGACCGACACCGCAGCCTCGGCGGCCAGCGCCAGCTGGCTCAGCCGCCGGGCGGCGCGCCAGTGTTTCAGCAGGGGACCCACCTCAGGCACCCGTCGAGTATCCCGTCTTCCAGGCGTGGGGCAACACGGCGTCCTCCAGCGGCGGCCGAACCAGGTTGGCTGTGTAGTTCGTCATCGCCGAGATCGCCACCGCGGTGATCACCTCGAAGACCTGCGCTTCGGTGAAGCCTGCCGCCCTGAACGCCCGCACCTCCGCGTCGTCGACGTGGCCCCGCTTCTCGATCAGCGACTGCGTGAACGCCGACAGGGCCGCCATCCGCTCGTCCGGCGGCGCCTCGCCCCGGCGGATCGCCTCGGCCACGGCCGGCTCGACACCGTCCTGGAGCGACTCCAGCGTGTGGAACGCCACCGCCCAGTCACAGCGGTTGGCGACCGCGTTGGCCAGCAGCAGGACCTGCCGCTCGTCCGGACCGAACGTGCCGCCACCCCGGAAGTGCCCGAAGGCGGAGAAGAAGGTGTTGATCAGCGCCGGCGAGTTCGCCATGAGGCCCGCGGCGGCGGGGACGAATCCGAAAGCGCTTCCGAGCACCTCGAGCGGTTCCTTGGCGGCCTCGTCGGCCGTGTCGGCGGTGTGGATCCGGTAATCGGTCATGGCTCGAAGTCTGCGGGACCGCTTGCACCGAACCAATTCCCTCGGAGGTAAACAACCGGGCCCGCCCGGCGGAACTCCGGTCATCCTGCTCCCCGTCGGCCACGGCGCCGCCTTCGTTGATCAGGGCGGCCGTTCCGGCCGGGTCACTCGCCGGAGCCGGACGCGTTCCCCTCGTGCTCACCCACGGCCGGCCGGGTTCGGTGCTCGAATTCCCGGACGTCCTCGGCCCGCTGACCGACCCGCGCGGCCACGGCGGCGATCCGGCGGACGCGTTCCACGTGGTCGCGCCGTCGCTGCCCGGCTGCATCGGTTTGTCATCGTTTCGGCCGGGGTAGCCGAGCACTCGACATCCCATCCGACGCGAAGGAAGTGTCCGATGCCCGCGCTGACCCGCGTGCTCGGGGTGGCCACCGCCGCCTACAGCGCCACCATCATCGCCGCACCGAAGGTCCTGGCCAAGCCGTGCGGCCTGACCACACCGACGGGTGAAGTACCCCCGGCCGCACGGACGCTCATCGGGGGCATCGGCGCCCGCGACGCCGCCATCGGGCTCGCCATGCTGTTCGCCCCGCCCGGCCGGCCCCTCACGGTCGCGCTCGCCGCCCGGGTCGCCTCCGACACCGCCGATGCCCTCATCTTCGGCACCGGCCTGCCCGACCGTTCGGCTCGGAAGAAAGTCGCGGTGTTCGCCCTCGCCTGGGCCGCGGTCTGCGCAGCGTCCAGCTTGGTCCCATGACCGTCCACGCACAACCACCTCCGCGGACTACGGCCGCGGGACGCAGTCGTCGCGCCGGAGGACCACCGTGCCCAAGCGCCTGAGCCCGGCCGCCTCACGCAGCCGGCCCGCGGGCGGGCGGGTCGTGCTGATCGTCGGCGCCAGCAGCGGAATCGGCTTGGCCGCCGCGGTCGCGTTCGCGGCCCGCGCCGACAAGCTGGTGCTGGTCTCGCGCAGCCCCGAGGCCCTCGACGCCGCCGAAGCAGCCTGCCGGCGCGCGGGAGCCGACACGGTCGACACTCACGCCGAAGACATCGCCGACGCCGCCGCGGCCGGCCGGCTCGTCACCCGGACGCTGGACCGCCACGGACGGCTGGACGTCGTCGTGCACACCGCGGCCGTGATGGGTTACGGCAGCGTCGAGGAAATGCCGGCGGAGGTGTTCACCACCGTCGTCGACATCGCCGTGCACGGCACCGTCCACCTGGCCCGCGCGGTGCTCCCGGTCATGCGCGCCCAGCACGCCGGGACGTTCATCGGCGTCAACTCGCTGTTGGGCTCGGTCACTGTTCCCCAAATGGGCGCGTACGCCGCCTCGAAATGGGGCCAACGCGCTGTCCTGCGCACCCTGCAGCAGGAAACCCGGGACCAGCCGGGGGTGTCGGTCTGCATCGTCAGCCCCGGCAGCATCAACACCCCCATCTACTACCAAGCGGCCAACTACACCGGCCACGCCACCCGTCCGCCGTGGCCCGTCCTGGCCCCGGAACGGGTGGCCGCGGCGATCACCCGGCTGGCCGACCGGCCCCGCCGGCACGTCTCCGTCCCGGTCGGCCCCGGCAATCCCCTCGTCATCATCGGGTTCCGGCTCCTGCCGCGGCTCTACGACCGGTTGGTCGGCCCGCTGGCCCGGCTGGGCGTGCTGACCCGCGCGCGGTGGCGGCCGACGCCGGGAACCGTGCACCGCCCGGCCCCGGTGCACGAACGCATCCACGGCCACTGGCCGGCCCCACCCGGACCAGACGTCCCGAACAGGCCCACCGAACCCGCGATCGACACCCCCGCGGCGAGCTCGTGACCGCGGACCGGACCCCGAGGACGTGCCGAGCCTCGGGCCCGGCGAGTGCAGCCCCATCCACCGCGCGGCCGGCTCCGAATGCCGGGAGAGGCGATGAGGAGGACGCACCCGTGCCGAGGCGCACCTGGTCGGGCCGGCTGCTCGACGCGGCAGCCGCTGTGCTGCCCGGCGTACGCCGGGTCCGCGCGCAGAAGGTCCCCTTCGCGCGGGCGTGGGACGAAGCCAACCGCACGGCACTCGCCTCCGGCCGGCCCCTTTGGGTCGCCCTCGGTGACTCTATGACCCAAGGCATCGGCGCCGGGACGGTCGACGGCGGCTGGGTTCCCCGCCTGAACGCCCGGCTCGACGTGCCGTTCGCGGTGGTCAACCTGTCGGCTTCGGGCGCCCGGATCGCCGACGTCCTCGATGACCAGCTCCCCCGGCTGCTCGCCCTGCCCACGCCACCGGCCCTGGTGACCGTCCTGGTCGGCGCCAACGACATGCTCACCCGGGCCCGCCGCCGCGGCATCGCCGACCGGTTCGCCCGGCTCCTCGCGCAGCTCCCGCCAGGCCGGTCGGTGGTCGCCACCCTGCCGAGACGCAACGCCGAAGCCCGGGCGGTCAACGCGCTGATCGACGCCGCGGCCACCGATGCCCGCGTGCACCTGGCCGACCTGCGGGGCCCCGCGCTGGGCCCGGTGCGCGGCAACCTCGCCGCCGACTGGTTCCACCCGAACGACATCGGCTACACCCGCCTCGCGGACATCTTCGAAGCCCCCGTGCGCGCCGCGACGCAGGCGCCCGGCCGTCGCTTCGGTTGAACCGGGAACAGCAGCCCGCCGACGGGTTCACGCCGAGGTCGCCCGCGGTCATCACCCGGATGCCGAGCACTCACGCCCTCGCCGCGTTCGCAACCCATGGGGTTTGCCCCCCGCCCGGCCTCGAACCGAGAACTCTCCGGCCGGACTCCGTATCCGCCCGTGCAGGGTTCCTGTCCACCCGTGCACCCGGGTGGGTCGCTCTTCTCAACGCGGCGGGCATTGGCCAGGATGGACGCCTGGGTGGCGAGGGAGGACCTCCATGGCGACTGTGCGGGACGAGGCCGACGCGCGGCGGCAGCTGCGCGCCGAGCAGCGGCACGAGACGACCGGGCCGGTCGTGGCGGAGCCGGTGACCACCGCGGGCACCGGCGGCATCGAACTCCACTACGACGGGGTCGAGGACGTCAAGCGGGCCATCGACGAGCGCTACGACGAGCTGAGCCGTCACCTCGAGACGGCCCGTGCCCTCGACACCGGCCTGGCCGACGGCAAGGGACCGGTCGCCCACTGGATGCGCCGCTCGTTCGCGGCGCGCGGCGGCGCCGAGGCCGGCGGGGTCCAGGCCGCCCTGCAGTCGTACCTGGCCGAGCTCGCGACGCTGCGGCAGACGCTCGACACGGTCGTGGCGATGCACCAGGGCAACGACGAAGCGGCCGCCGCGGCCCTGCCGACGGGGGAAGCCGATGCCTGAGTTCCACTCGACGCACCACGCTCCGACCGCCCGGCAGCGGGCGAAGGCGCGGCGAGTCCGCCGGGAAAAAGCCGTCAACAACCGCGAAGCCACGTTCGGCCGGATCAATTGGGACAGCTACGAGCACCGCGAGCTGTGGGACATGGTGCAGTCGGCCGTCCCGGCGAAGCTCGGCCAGCACGCGGCCTGGTGGCAGGAAGTGGCCGCCGGCGTCCGCAACGCGACCGAAGAGGTGTCGGTGCTGGTCCGGAAGCTGCAGGAGTCGTGGAGCGGACCTTCCGCCGACCAGGCCGCGGCATCGGTCGACCGGCTGACCGGCTGGGCGAGGACCGTGGGCGAGAACGCCCAGCGCGTCGGGTCCGGCCTCGACACGTACACGTCCGTGGTCAGCGAAGCCCGGCAGCGGATGCCGGAGCCGGTGCACTACTGGGCCGAGCGGTGGTTCCGGCAGGGCTACGCGGTGAAGCGGTTCGACGGCCCCGAAGGCACGTACATGCTGGAGCAGCTGCTCGACGACAAGCTGCCGACGAAGAAAGAGGCCGACGACGCCAAGGCCGCGGCCGTCCGCGTGATGGAACAGTACGAGAGCGCGAGCCACGACGTCCGCCACCGCCTGCCCCCGGAGTTCGACACGGCCCCGCCGGTGACCACCGGGTCCGGACCACGGCCACCGGTGGTCCGGACTCCGCCCGCACCTCCGGTCGCCCGCGATCCGGCTCCACCGCACGAGGACTTCCCCGACGGGCCGGGCGACTCGACGTCGACGGCCTCCGCGCTGCCGCCCACGTTCACCGGCGCCGGGCTGCCGGGCGCGCTGGACGGGGTCATCGGCGCCGCCGGGCCGGGTTCGCCGGCCGCGGCCGGCTACGGTCCCGGCTTCGCGGGCGTTCCCGTGGCCGGAACGCCGGGCTCCGGAACGCCGGGCTCCAGGACGCCGGGCTCCGGGACGCTCGGCGAAGGCGGCCGAGCCGGCGCGGGACGGTTCGGGGCCGGGACATCAGGCTTCGGACCGGGCGGGACGAGCGGCCGCGGCCCGGCGGGTGGGTACGGGATGTACCCGCCGGGCCAGGGCACGCGGCGCGAGGAGGACACCGAGCACCGCGACAAGTACGCGAAGGGCTACGACCTGCTCGACGACCTCCCGCCGGCGTACCCCCCGGTGTTCGGCGAATGACCGGCTTCCACGCCGACCCGGCCGCCCTCGACGCCTTGGCGCTGCGCCTGGAGGACACGGCGGAGGAGTACCGCTCGGCCGCGCACTCGCTGGAGGTCCCGGACGACCTGGGCCCGGCCCGGGTCTCGGCGGCACTCACCGCGCTGACCGGCGAGTGGTCCGGCAGGATGCGGGCGGTGGAAAGGGACTTCGCCGGCGCGGCAGCGGATGTCCGGACGGCCGCGAACGCATACCGGGCAACGGACGCCGCCGCGGCCGACGAGCTGGGCCGGGCCGATGGCTGACCGGGATCGCGGGCCGGACCGCCCTGCCTCCGGCGAGCCGAAGCGCGCCCTCGCCACACCCCACCGCCCTACCCCCGGCGAGCCGAAACGCGCCCTCACCCCCAGCCGACCGGCCCCCGGCAAGCCCAACCCCGCCCTCACCACACCCCACCGCCCCACCACCGGCGAGCCGAAGCGCGCACTCACCACACCCCACCGCCCTACCCTCGGCAACCCGAACCCCGCCCCCGCCACACCCCACGCCCCGACCCCCGCTGAGCCGAACCCCGCCCTCACCACACCCCACCGCCCGACCCCCGCTGAGCCGAAGCGCGCCCTCGCCACACTGGACCGCCCCACCCCCGCCGAGCCGAACCCCACCCCCGCCCCCAACCGACCGGCCCGCACCCATGGCTGAGTTCCGGGGCCTCGGCTTCGACCCGGTGCCCGGCAGCCCCGACGCCGTGGCCGAAGCCGCCCGCCGCTGCGCCGCCGCCGC
The DNA here is from genome assembly GCF_053605405.1 of Amycolatopsis sp. NPDC003861. Taxonomy (NCBI): domain Bacteria; kingdom Bacillati; phylum Actinomycetota; class Actinomycetes; order Pseudonocardiales; family Pseudonocardiaceae; genus Amycolatopsis; species Amycolatopsis sp. NPDC003861. The sequence goes on along the minus strand of NZ_JBSGJD010000008.1, from coordinate 28,845 downwards.
GGCGCGGCTCGAAGACATCCCCTCCCCCGGCACGATTCCCGAGTGGGCCGGCCGGTCCGCGCAAGCGCTCGCGGACCGTGCCGGACGCGCCGCCGGCGGTCTGGCCGCCACCTGCCAGGGCCTCCGGGCCGCCGCCGGGGTCCTCGAAGGCTGGGCCGGCACCCTCCTCGCGAACCACCGCCGGGCCGAGGACCTCGACCGGCGCGCCAGCGCCGTGCGCCGGGCCGTCACCGCCGCGCGCGACGACGTCGAACAGGCCGAAACCGAAGCGCAGTTCTCCCCCGCCGCCCAGCCGGACCTCACCGCGGCCCGCGCCCGGCTGGCCGCCCGCCAGAACGACCTGGACCGCGTCCTCGCCGAAGCCCGCGACCTGGAACGCGCCCACTACACCGAAGCGACCCGCGTCGCCGAGCGGCTGACGGCCCTCGGCGACGGCGCCCCCTTGCCCCAAGCTCCCGGTTTCGCCGGGATCGCCGCCCACCTCGAGACGTTCTCGGCCGTCGGGCGCGAGCTCGGCGGCACCGTCGCGAAGACCCCCGCCACACCGGTCACGCCGCCGCCGGGGGCCGTCGGCGCGTTCGCCGCGGCGCTGGGTGGCCGGTGAAACTGCCCGCCGTTCCGGGGATCACCCCGGTCACCCTGGTCTCCGTCGAGCGCACCACCGCCGAGCTGCACACGCTGATGGCCCGCCTGCGCGGCCCCGACGCCGCGCGCGACCTCGGCCTGGAAGCCGCCGCCGTCCAGTCCGCCGAGATCGCCCACGAGCAGAGGGCCGGCCTGCTGGCCCTGGTCGAACACCGCGATGCCGATCCCGCCCTGCTCATCGCCGGTGTCGTCCCCGTCGACGACCCCGGTGAGGCCGCCGACCTCGGTCACTTCGTCGCGGACACCACCCCCGGCATCCGCGAAGTCAGCACCGCGCGGACCGGCCGCGGCTACCCGGTGGTGATCGTCGAGCGGATCGGCCTGTCCGGGGCGCAGCTGCAGGCCGTCGTGCTCGACCCGGACCGGCCGCGCGCGGCCGTGTTCACCCTGCACTCCCCCGGCGGCCGCGGCTGGCTGGAGGTGGCCGGCCTGGCCGGGACGCTCGTCGCGGGCGTCGACCTCACCCCCGCAGCGCCCGCTCCCGGAACTCGCGCGGGGTCCGGCCGGTCGACTGGCGGAACGTCCGCGAGAAGTGCGGGGCGCTGGTGAACCCGCAGTCCCGCGCGATCTCCGCGATCCCGCGCCCCGCCTTCGCCGGGTCGGCCAGCAACGCCTTCGCGCGCTCGACCCGCAGGCCCTTGAGCCGTTCCGAGACGCCCTGGCCGTCGTCGAACAGCTGGTACAGCCGCCGGCGCGAGATGTACAGCGCTTCGGCGATCCTGTCCGCGCTGAGCGACTGGTCGCCGAGGTGGGCGCGCATGTACTCCAGGGCTTCGCGCCGCCGGGCCGCCAACGCGTCGACGCGGTCGAGCTCGACGCGCAGCGCACTCCGCAGCACCAGTTCGGCCAGCCCCAGCAGGTGGTGCGCGAGCCCGTGCGGGTCGAGCCGCGGACCGGCCGCCACGACGTGCGCGACCGCGCTCGCGAACAGCGACCGCAGCGGCGCATCCACCTCGACCGGCCGGAACATCAGCGGCCGCAGCTCGGCGAAGGAGATCGACAGCTTGGCCGCGGCGACGGTGAGCAGCACGACGCCCGAGGGCTGCAGGTGCAGCGTCGCGTCGGCGAACGTCAGCTTCGCGCCGGACTCGGCGACCGTCCGCGGGACGGGACAGCGCAGCAGCAGCTGGACGTCCTCGGGGTCGGCGCGGCCGCCGAGGATCGCGGCGCGCGCGACCGCCGCCCCGGACGCGCGGACCACGAGGTACCCGCTCGCGGGGACGTCCATCGACTGCGGCTCGGCCATCGGCACCATCGTGCCCGACCCGGGCCGCTCGGCACGGGAAGGGGGACCATGGCGCGGCGCACCGCGACGGCGGCGGGAGTGATCCTGTCGCATCTGGAATTCGATCTCCTCTGGGAGGACCTGGGGCCGGGCGGGCCGCCGCCGTACCCGTTCGACGTGCCGTCGCACGGCGCGACGCACGCCGAGCGCGACGACCTCGGCGTCCAGGTCTTCGCCGGCCTCGCCGAGGCGGGCCTCACCGACGGCGACGACGTCGACCCCGACCTGGCGGACCTGCTCGTGCTGCTGGGTTCGCCGTCGCTGAGCATCGACGGGCTGGTGCTGGGGGAAGCGCCGTGGCGGCTGCTCGCGGCGGCGCGCAACGGCGCCGGCGTGGTCGCCGTGCTGGACGACCGCGACCTGGTGCTCGAGCCGGTGCGCCCGGACGGCCTTGTCCCGGCGGTGGCCCGGATGCTCGGCGCCGCCGAGCCGGGCCCCGGCGACCAGCTGCGCCTCCCCCGGGCCGCGTACTCGGCGGCGATGGACGCCTACGCGCGCAGCGGGTACGACGCGTTCGAGCGGGCGCTGAGCACGGCCGGGATCACCGGCCGCGCGGTCCGGCCGCTGGCGACGCTGGTGACGGCGCAGCGGGACACGGCCGGTCAGCTGGCGGCGACCGGCCCCGCGGGCCGCGGCCCGGTGCTGGCGTGGTTCGACACGGCGGCCGGCCGGTATGCGGTGACCCCGGAGGACGTGGGCGGCGAGCCGTGGGTGACCCTCACCCCTGCCGACGGCCCCTGGCTCGAAGACCGCCTGGCCCGGATGGTCGACGACGTCCGCTGAGCCGTCACGTCGCCCAGGTCGCGGGCAGGAAGCCGGCGGGTCCGGGGTCCGGCCGGGGCCGGATCCGCGGCCCGGCGTCGGTCACGCTCGCCGGCCGCGACGCGATCTTCGGGCCGTCGGTGTCGTCAGGGTCGTCCGGCAGCAGGTCGCCGAGCAGCTCGCGGCCCTGCCGCAGGGCGTCCGCGCCCGCCTCCGCGGCCAGCCGGCGGATCAGCCGGGCCAGCTCCCCCGGCGGCTTGTTCAGGGCCCACCGGTCGAACCGCAGGTCGACCAGTCCCCCGTGCAGGTCGACCACCACCGACACGCCGTCGTCCGCCGCCGAAGCGCGGATCGCGGCCAGCCGGGCCCCGTAGCCCGGCTCCGGGGCCGCGAAGGCATCGTCGGCCAGCTCCACCGCCGTCCTGGTCACTGGGCCCGCCAGCTGTCCGGAGTGGTCTCTTCCGCGGCTTCCCCCGGCTCGGGCAGGCCGAGGGCGCCGACACCGTCGTGGGTGTGCCACAGCGAAGCCGTGGCCCGCGCCGACGCGGCCGCCGTCAGCAGCAGGATCCGGCGCGCCAGCTCGTCCGGCTCCAGCCGCAGCGCCGCGGCTTCCAGGGTCAGCTCCTGCAGCGCCCCTCCGGGCGCGACCTCCACGGCGACCGTCCGGTCGGCGGCTTTTCCGGTGATCACGGGTGGACCCCTCCGTAGAACGTCGACGCCGAGAGCGAATGCGTGTTCCGGCGGACGGCGTCCCCGGAGTTGCCCTCGATCATCGTGACCTGGTTCCCTTCGACCTTCTCGACGATGCCGATGTGCGTGCTCGTCGACGGGTTCTGCGGGCCGGTGCCGAAGATCAGCACGTCCCCCGGCCGCGCTTCGTGCAGCGCGTGCTTGCCGTAGGCGTGCCCGTTGCGTTCGCCCCAGTGGTAGACGTCGCCGCTGAAGGGCAGGACCGGGATCTTCACGCCGGCCTTGCGCCACATCGCCGTCGCGAACGACGAGCACCACGCGGCGGCCGGCCCGTACGGGTTCCGGTTGGTGCCCGGCGGGTTCTCGCGCGTGCCGAGCTCTTTCCGGGCGGCGTGGACGATGTCCTTGCCCCGCCCGGAGACCTTGCTCGGGTGCGTCGCCTTCGCCGTCTTGTCCCCGACCCCGTCGTGGGTCAGGTCCGTGCGCAGCTCGTGCAGTTTCTTCGCCGCCGCCTCGAGTTCCGCGTCGACGTGCCGCAGGGTCGACGCCGACTGCCGGGTGTACCGCGGGGCCAGGTCGGCGGCGTGCCCGACGGCCCGCATCAGCGCCGCCTGCGTCCCGGCCGCGACACCGGCGTCGAGCACCTGCTTGGCCTGGGCGATGTACTCGTCGACCAGGCGCTGCACGGCCGTGTGCCCGCTGTCCACTGTGGATGCCACGTGCGCGACGACCTTCTCCGCCGCCGCACCGGCCGCGCCGGTGACCTTCAGTTCCTTCGTCAGCTTCGCGCTGTTGTGCCGGAAGCCGTCGGCGCCGTGGCCCTGCCAATGGCCCAGGACCGTCGTGCTTTCCTTGTGGTAGGCGTCGTGCTGGGCGTCCAGCGCCGCGGCCACCCGGTGCAGGGCGTATTCGGCGCGGACGGCGTCTTCGGCCTTCCCGGCGAGCTTGTTGCGGTGCGCGATGAGGTCCTTCGCGAAGGACCGCGCGAGCGCGGCGGTGTCCATGTCAGCCCTTTCCGGTCAGCGCGACGGCGGTCGCCGTCTCGTGGTCGCGGTAGGACTTCGCGGCTTTCCCGGCCGCCGACGCGAGCCCGTCGGCGTGCGCGCCGACGCCCTTGACCTGGCGCTGCAGCGCCAGGCCGAACCCGGCCAGCGCGTCGGCGAACCCCGACTCCTCGCCGATCTTCCCGAAGCTGTCGCGGGCGATCTCGCGGACGTCGCGCAGCTGCCCGGTCGCGGTGCCCAGCGCGTCGGCGACGTGCCGGGTCCGGTGCACGTAGGAGTGCAGCACCGCGTCGTCCACCCGCAGCGGGCCGCCACCCGGGTGCGCGCCACCGCCGGCTGTCCCGTGGTGCTTCGTGACGTCCCGGGCGGCCTCGCGCGCGGCCGTCAGATGGTGCCGGTACGCGCCGTTCGTGTACGTCGACCAGGGCGTGAAGTCGTGGCCGTCGCCCGAAATGCGGTTCGCGACCCGCGCGTTGGTGTCCGGGTCGAACAGCTGGTCGTCGGACTTCAGGTGGTACTGCCGGCGCCGTTCGGGCCCGAGTGCGCCCAGCATGTTGATCTGCCAGAGGCCGTAGGAGTCGTCCGGCGGGGTGGCGTTGTGCGCGGTCGTCCGGCCGCCGGACTCGGCCAGCGCGACCGCGACCGCGGTGGTCAGGCCCTGACCGCGGAACCCGGCCGCGTAGGCGTGCCGGGCGATCTGCTCGGCGCTCAGCTTCGTCATGGGTCCGACCTTGCCCGCCCGGGCGGCCGGTCCGGTAGGCGTGCTGCACGCAGGGACAACCCCGGTGCACGCCCGGCTCACCCGGCCTTCAGCGCAAGGACGGCAATCCGGCGGCCAAGGCGGCGAGGGCGCGCTTCAGCGTCGGGGCGAGCGGCCGGCACGCCACGGCCAGTTCCGGGTTCTGGGCGTAGACCTCGAGCAGCGTCGGCGGCGGGTTCGCGGCCGGGTAGAGCATCCCGGCCAAGCCGCTGGCCGCCGCCACCAGCTCGAACCCTTCGCCCTCGGTCAGGTCTGGACTCGCCTCGGCGACCGCCGTGCCGAGTTCGGCGACGGCGGCGAGCACCCCTCGCTTGAAGTCGCGGGCGGCCGGGACCGAGACGTTGTGCTCCAGCGACGTCGCGGTGTGGCCCAGCAGGTCGCAGAACAGCGTCCGTTCGGCGAGCGTCTCGGCCAGCACGTCGACGACGTCTTCCCCGGCCGCGAGCCGGCGGGCGGCTTCGGCCACCCAGTCGCGCCAGCACGCGGACGCCAGCTCGAGGTAGATCTCCTCGCGGGTGCCGAAGTAGCGGGTGACGTTGGACTTGGCGAGCCCCACGGCCGTGGCCACGCTGCCCAGGGTCACGTTGCGCACGCCGGATTCCAGGGCCAGCTCACGGGCCGCCTCGAGGATGGCCGCGCGCCGCTGCTCCTTCTGCTCCGGCCGCCTGGCCCGCATGAACATCGACTGAGACATTTCTCAGCCATCATACGGTCCACTTAACAGAACGACGTCCTCTTGTTAGGAGAACGTCGTTCTGTTAAATTGGCGGCGCCGTCACGAGCGAAGGGGATTCACGTGGTCGAGGTGCGGTTGCGGGTCAACGGGGTCGAGGAGCTGCTCGATCTCCCACCACAGGTCAGCCTGCTCGACGCGCTGCGCGAGCGGCTGGGGCTGACCGGCACGAAGAAGGGCTGCGACCAGGGTGCCTGCGGGGCGTGCACGGTGCTCGCCGACGGCGAGCGGATCAACTCCTGCCTCGCGCTCGCCGTGCAGTACACCGGCCGCGAAATCACCACCATCGAAGGCGTCGACGACCCGCTGCAACGAGCCTTCGTCCGCCACGACGGCTTCCAGTGCGGGTACTGCACCTCCGGCCAGATCTGCTCGGCCATCGGAATGCTGGCCGAGCACGCGCAGGGCGCGCCGAGCGCCGTCACCGAGCACCTCGCCGGCCCCGCCGAACTGACCGGCGCGGAGATCCGGGAGCGCATGAGCGGCAACCTGTGCCGCTGCGGCGCCTACAACGGGATCGTCGACGCCATCCGGGAGGTCGCGGGATGAGGTCGTTCACCTACCTGAGCGCCCCCGACGTCGAGACGGCGGTCCGCGCGATCGCCACCGAGCCGAACGCGAAGTTCCTCGGCGGCGGGACGAACCTCGTCGACCTGATGCGGGAGGACATCGAGCAGCCCGACGTGGTCGTCGACATCACCCGGTTGCCGCTGACCGGGATCGAGGACCTGCCCGGCGGCGGCCTGCGGATCGGCGCGCTCGTCCGCAACAGCGGGCTGGCGGCCCACGCGAGCGTCCGGACCCGCTACCCGGTGCTCGCCCAGGCCGTCCTCAACGGGGCTTCGGCGCAATTGCGGAACATGGCGACCGTGGGCGGCAACCTCCTGCAGCGCACCCGGTGCCTGTACTTCTACGACGGCGCGGCCGCGTGCAACAAGCGCGCACCGGGCAGCGGCTGCGCGGCGATCGGCGGGTTCGCCCGCAACGCCGGAATCCTCGGGGTCAGCGACCACTGCATCGCCACCCACCCCTCCGACATGGCCGTCGCGCTGGCCGCGCTCGACGCGGTGGTCGAGGTGGAGAGCACGCGTGGCGTCCGCCGCATCCCGCTGGCCGAGCTGCACCTCCTGCCCGGCAGCACACCGCAGGTCGAGACCGCGCTGGCCGCGGACGAGCTGATCACCGCCGTCGAGCTGCCGGCCCTCCCGGTGGCCGCGAACTCCCGGTACCGCAAGGTGCGCGACCGCGCGTCCTACGCCTTCGCGCTCGTCTCCGTCGCGGCGGCGATGGAGAGCGAAGACGGCGTCGTGACCGACGTCCGGCTGGCCCTGGGCGGCGTCTCCGCGAAACCGTGGCGAGCCCACGAGGCCGAGCGGATCCTGCTCGGCGCACCGGCGACCGAAGAGTCCTTCCGCCGGGCGGCCGCGGCCGAGCTCGCGCCCGCGGCGGCCCGGCCGGACAACACCTTCAAGATCGAGCTGGCGCAGCGCACGATCGTCGCGACGCTGCGCCGCCTGCGCACCGACGGGAGTGCGGCATGACCACCACCCTGCCCGCGACGGAGATCGCCGGCCCGGTCGTCGGCCGTCCGATCGACCGGGTCGACGGCACGGCCAAGACCACCGGCGCCGCGCGCTTTTCGGCCGAATACCCCCTCCCCGACCTGGCGCACGCGGCGCTGGTGCACTCGACGATCAGCCGCGGCCGGATCACCGCGATCGGGACCGAGGCCGCGGCCGCCGTCCCCGGCGTCGTCGCCGTGCTCACCCACCTGAACGCTCCCCCGCTGAAACCGGCCCCGAAGGTCAGCCCGCTCGACCTCAGCACCCTGGCCTCCGGCACCTCGGTCGACTACCTCAACACCGACGAGGTGCACTGGGACGGCCAGCCGGTGGCGGTCGTCGTCGCCGACACCCTCGACGCCGCTCGCGAAGCCGCCGGGCTGGTCACCGTGACCTACGAAACCCGTCCATCCACTGTGGACTTCGCTGCCGAGGAGAAGAACGCCAAACCCCAGAAGAGCAACCTGATCATGTCCGGCGCGGCGAAGAAAGGGGATGCCGAGGCCGCACTCGCCGCGGCACCGGTGTCGCTCGACCTGCGGTTCACCACGCCAACGCACCACCACAACGCGATCGAGCCGCACGCGACCACCGCCGCCTGGGACGGCGACCGGCTGACCGTCCACGACGGCACGCAGAGCATCGACTGGGTCCGCACGCACCTGGCCCTGCGGTTCGGTGTCCCGGCCGCGAACGTGCGGGTGATCGCCCCGTTCGTCGGCGGCGGCTTCGGCGGCAAGGGCATGGTCTGGCCCGGCACGATCATCGCCGCACTGGCGGCCCGCGCGACCCGGCGGCCGGTCCGGTTGATGCTCACCCGGGAAGGCGTCTACCGCACGGTCGGCGGCCGCACCCCGTCCACGCAGCGGGTGGCGCTCGGCGCCGGCACCGACGGCAGGCTGACCGCGCTCATCCACACCAGCGTGACGCGCACGGGGCGGGTCGGCGGCGGGCCCGAGCAGGTGACGTCGCAGTCGAAGCACCTCTACGCCGCCGAGAACATCCTGGTGCAGCAGAACCTGGTCGAACTGGACCTGATCCCGAACACCTCGATGCGCGCGCCCGGCGAGTCGATCGGGACCTACGCCCTGGAGGCGGCGATCGACGAGCTCGCCTACCGGGTCGGCGTCGACCCGATCGAGCTGCGCATGCGCAACGAACCGGCGGTCAACCCCATCGACGGCAAGAAGTTCGCGCACCGGATGCTGCGCGAGGCCTACGCGCAGGGCGCCGAGCGGTTCGGCTGGGCCGACCGGACGCCGGAACCGGGCTCGATGCGCGACGGGCGATGGCTGGTCGGCATGGGCGTCGCGTCGGCGTACCACCCGTCCTGGCAGTTCACCGCCGGCGTCACGGTCCGGCTTTCGGTCGACGGCACCGTCCTGGTGCGGTGCGGCTTCCAGGAGATGGGCATGGGCGGCGCGACGGCGCAGGCGCAGATCGCCGCCGACGCACTCGGCGTGCCGTTCGAAGCGGTCCGCGTCGAGTACGGCGATTCCACGCTGCCGGTGAGCCCCGGAGCCGGCGGGTCCATGCAGACGGCGAGCATCGCCAACAGTCTCCTGGCCGCGTGCGAGAAGCTGAAGCGGGAACTGGGAGCACTGGCGAAACGCTCGGGTTCGGCCGGGAAGAGCCCGGCGGCGATCCTGGCCGAGGCCGGCGTGCCGTCGGTCGAGGCGGCCATCGGCTCGGACACCCGGTTCGGCCGGATGGCCGGCCAGCTGAAGTTCATGGCGAAGTTCGTGCGCGACCAGCGGCGCTGGATGAAGGCCGCCTGCGGCGCCCAGTTCTGCGAGGTGCGCGTCGATCCGGACACCGGCGAGGTGCGGGTGTCGCGGTGGGTCGGGGTGTTCGACGTCGGCCGGGTGATCAACGCGAAGACCGCGTCCAGCCAGCTGCGGGGCGGGATCGTGATGGGCATCGGCATGGCACTGGCCGAGGAGACCCTGGTCGACCCGCGCACGGGCCGGATCATGAACCCGAGCCTCGCCGAGTACCACGTCCCGGTGCACGCCGACATCCCGCCGATCGACGTCGGCTACCTCGACGACCCGGACCCGACGATGCCGCTCGGCGTGGGCGAGGTGGGCATCACCGGCGTCGCCGGGGCCATCGCGAACGCGGTCCACCACGCCACCGGCAAGCGGATCCGCGACCTCCCCATCACCCTCGACAAATTGCTGTGACGCACCCTCAGGGGCCCGGTGGTGCCGCCGCCCGCACGAGGTAGATCGGAATGGCGATGCCGATCAGCAGGGAAACCGCGCTGCCGAACAGGATCGGCGTCTCCCAGGTGTCCAGCAGCGTGGCCGCGGAGGTGGGGTCGACGGTGGAGGTGACGACGGCGACCCCCAGGCCGGAGCCGAGGTAGCGCGCGGTGTTGTTCGTGCCGCTGCCCATGCTTGCGTGGTGTGCCGGGACGGTGGCCACCGCTTGCCCGCCCAGGGCGGCGTTGAGCAGTCCGGTGCCGAGTCCGGCGATGGCGAAGCCGGGAAGCAGGCGGACCACCGTGTCGCCGTCGTGCAAGGGCCCGAGGGTGGCCAGACCGGCGCCGGTGACGACCAAGCCGATCGCCAATTGCACGTCCGCGCTGATCCACCGGCGCAGGTGCCGGGCGAGCACGGCGACGACGACGCTGACACCGGACCACACCAGGATGGGGACGGCGCCGGCCAATGCGGAGCCGTGCATGCCCTGGTCGACGAGGATGGGGGTGCAGGAGGCGACCGCGATGATGCCGAGTCCGGTGGCGAACGCGACCACGGTGACGATGACGAACCGCGGGTTGGCGAACAGCCGGATGTCGACCAGCGGTGCCGCGGTCCGCCTCTCGTGGATCGCGAACACGGCCAGCACGAGCAGACCGGCGACCAGCAGGGCCGGCACGGCGGGCCGGGTCCAGCCGCCCCGGCCGAGGGTCAGCCCGGCCAGCAGCAGGCTCGGCCCCAGGACCAAGCAGGCCACGGCGAGGTAGTCGATCCGGCCGTGGGCGGCCGAGGAGGGCGGCGGGTTCGCGGGCAGAACACGCGCGAAGGCGATCAGCGCCAGGCTGAGCACCGCCACGAGCACGTACGGGACGCGCCAGCCGGTCACGGGCCCGAGGAGGGCGGTGAGCAACGGCCCGATCAGGATCCCGCAGCCCAGGCTTGCGCCCCAGATGCCGGTCGCGCGGGTGCGGCGGTGTCCGGCGTGCGGGGTGACCTGGGCGATCAACCCCAGGCTGGTCGCGATCAGGGCGGCCGCGCCCAGCCCCTGGCCGACCCGCGCCACGGTGAACAGGATCGGACTCGGCCACGAGGCGCCCAGGAACAGGAACAACGCCTGGACGGCGGCGCCGGTCACGAACACGGTGCGGCGGCCCGACCGGTCCGCGAGCGCGCCGCTGACCAGCAACCCGGCGCCCAGCCCGACGCTGGCCGCGGCGAGCACCCAGGTCCGCTCGGTGACGTTCGCGCCCAGCGTGCTCGCCAGCTCGACCAGGGTGCTCATCGGCATGGTGAACATGACCATGGCCAGCGCCGTGGCGAGGCAGGTGAGGGCCAACGTCGGGCCTTCCGGCACCGGTCGTCGCCCGGCCGCCTGCGCCCCGGGTGACGACCGGTTCACGACGGCCTCCCGCGGCCCGCCGGCGCGGTCACCAGTTGATCTCGTAGGGGAAGAAGACCTGGTCTTCCGGTGAGCTCTTGCGGGCGGCGAGGACCTTGGTCGCCGACGGGCCGGCCGCGACGCGCAGCGGTGGGTTCTCCCGCTCGATCGTGTCGGCCACGACCGTGGCGACTTCCTCCGGGGTCACGACCTCGCCCCGGATCTCGCCCAGCTGATCGAACAGCGGACCGTACGGGTCGTCGTCGGTGCGGTAGACCTTGGCCTTCGCGCCGCCGTTGGTGGCCACCACGCCCGGCTGGATCACGCTGACCTTCACGCCGAAGTGGCCGGTTTCGATGGCCAGCGCCTCGGCCATGGCCTCCATCGCCCACTTGCTCATGCCGTACGGGCCGATGATCGGTAGCACCATCCGGCCCTGGATGCTGGACATGAACACCAGGTGGCCGGAGCCCCGTTCGCGCATGCCGGGCAGAGCGGCCTGGACGACGCGCAGCGCGCCGAGCGTGTTGAGGTCGAACAGCCGGGCGACTTCGGACACCGGGACGGTCTCCAGCGGGGCGCGCATGGTCTCGCCGGCGTTGTTGACCACGACGTCGATCGGGCCCGCGGCCTTGACCGCGGCGTCGACACTGGCCGGGTCGGTGACGTCGAGAGCGAGCCGCGCGGCGATGGGCAGGTCGGCCAGGCTGTCCGGATTGCGCGCGGTGCCGACCACGCGGTGGCCACGGCTCGTCAGCTCCAGTGCCATGGCGCGGCCGATCCCCTGTGAGGCGCCGGTGATGAGGATGGACGACATGTCGGGATCTCCCGGTTCGCTGAGTGATCTGCGGCAGAGGCGGTGAGATCGCGCCGGTGCCGTCTCGGCGACACTATCATCTATCTATGTCGACCGACATAATTCGCCGTCAGCTGTGGTCGGCGACCAGACTGCGCGCGCGGGCGGCCAGGACGTCTCGGATCGCATCGAACGGCTCGGTGCTGCGCAACGCGCGCGAGGTCACCATCGCACCCTGGACACCCGCGATGGTCGCGTGCGCCAGCTCGTGGGCGCCGGGGTTGTCCACTCCGAGCACGACGCACTGGAGTGTCAGCGTCTCGACCATGAGAAAGAAGGCGCGCCGACTGGCGGCACCCAGTTCTTCGGACGCTTCTCCCACCTCGAGCACCAGCGGGGCGATGGCGCAACCCCGCCCATAACCGCTGGTCAGCATGCCTTCACGGGCCAGGTCGACGTAGGCCCGGACCAGCCCTTCGACCGTGACGGCTTCCCTGGCGAGCTGGTTGATCAGATCGACCTGCTCCCGGGTGTGCACCTCGGCCGCCTCGGCGGCCATCTGCACTTTGCCCTGGGGGAAGTGGTAGTAGAGCGACCCGCGCGGGGAGGCACTGCGCTCGACCACGTCGGACAGTGCCATGGAGTGGTAGCCGTGTTCGCGGATGAGCTGGCGGGCGGCCCCGACCATGCGCTGTTTGGTGTCCGAACGTCGAGCCATGACTCAAAGCTTACCGCTTGCTATGTATGATGGAAGACATAGAGAGCACCGGCCATCACGCCGGGCCGGTGCGGTGTTCGTGCTGCACGAGGTGTTCGACCTCGGCTACGACGAGATCGCCGAAGCCGTCGGCAAGACCCCGGCCGCGGTCCGCCAGCTCGCCTATTGGGCGCGGGCCCACGTCTCCGCGCGCCGGCCACGTGGCACCGCCTCCCCCCGCGGAGATCCGCGCCGCGCTCCAGGCCTTCCAGCGAGCGGTCGAAACCGGCGTGGTGGCGGTACGGTTCGAGAACGGCTACGTCACCGCCGCCTACCACGTGCGCAATCCCGAGAAGCTGTCGCATGTGGAGCGAGAGACCGCCCTCAGCCGCTGACGCCGTGTATCGCTTGCGTCGACGTCCTGTGCCGAGGGTGCCTCACCGAGCCGCCCGTTCACGCAGGATCGCCGCGGCCCGTACCGACCATTCGTGGTGTTCCTGCTCGAACCGGCGACCGCGCAAGCACGTCAGGTAGGGCCCGATCGGAGATCCGCGCTGCAGGTAGGTCTCCTCGTCGAGGTCGCCGCGCAACCGCCGCAGGATCTTGTCGAGGAGCTCCACCTTGGCCGCGGCCGCCGCGGCTCGTCGGTCCAATTGCGCGATCACCGGTGCCGGGTCGACGTGGTCGACGGCTTGGACCTTGACCAGCAGGTCGTCGCGGATGAACGACGGCTTGCTCGTGGCGGCGGCGAAGTCCGCCAGCTCGGCGAGGCCGGCGTCGGTGACCATGAACAGCCGCTTGGTGGGACGCGTCCGCTGCACCACCTCGCGGCCGCTGATCAAGCCGTCGTTCTCGAGCTTGGACAGCTCCAGGTACAGCTGCTGCGGCCGGGCGTACCAGAAGTTGGCCACGCCCACGTCGAACGCCTTGGCCAGCTCGTAGCCGCTGTACTCGCCGGACAGCAAGGCCGCGAGCACAGCATGCCGCAGGCTCACCGGCGCATCTCCTCGTCGTCGACATGGGGGCACGCCCATCATAGCCAAGGTTATGATTAGTCAACTTTATGACTAGGAGGATGCCGTGACAGGCAGCGGCAAGTACCGGCGCTACGTCGCCTTGGGTGACAGCCAGACGGAAGGCGTCGGTGACGGTGACGACGTCGCAGGCCTTCGTGGCTGGGCCGACCGGCTCGCCGAACGCCTCACCGTCGACAACCCCGATCTCCAGTACGCCAACCTCGCCGTCCGCGGGCGCCGCGCCGACGAGGTCCGGGCCGGGCAACTGGAGCCGGCTCTGGCGCTGCGTCCCGACCTGGCCACCGTGGTCGCCGGGGTCAACGACCTGCTTCGGCTCCGCGTCGAGGTTTCCACGGTGGCCGATCACCTGGAAGCGATGTTCGCCGCGCTCACCGGCTCCGGAGCCCGCGTGGCGACCCTGACCTTCCCCGACATCACCAGGATCATCCCCCTCGCCCGGCCGGTTCGCTCCCGCATCCTCGACCTCAACGACCGGATCTGCGTCGCCGCCGCCCGGCACGGAGTCGCCGTCGCGGAGATCGCCCGGCACCCCTCCGTCGCCGACCGCCGGTTCTGGAGCGAGGACCGGTTGCACTGCAGCCCCCTGGGGCACCAGCTGATCGCCGACGCGGTCGCGCACGCCCTGCAGGTGCCGGGCAGCAACGATTCCTGGAGCGAACCGGCACCACCGTTGCCCACCCCGCCGTCGACGCACACGCGCGCCGCCGCCGAACTGCGATGGGCAGCCACCTTTCTCGGCCCCTGGCTCGGCAGGCGCTTGCGCGGCCAGTCTTCCGGGGACCAGCGCACGGCCAAACACCCTCGACTGCACCGCTTGGAGGGATCCAGCCCGCCACCAGGCCGAGCAGCGCAGTAACCACGGCGCCCAGGCAGGGCCGGTAGAACTCGCCCGGCTCCGGGGCAGCGTGGGCGCGGTTGTCCGAGCCGGGACGGCGAGCATTGTCGGCGGAGATCGTATCGCTTATCGTATACGACGCTGCATCCTCCCGACGCTGCGAGGTGACCCGTGTCTGCCCCGACGACCCTCATCGCCCGTGACTTCACCGAATTCCGCGCCGCCGTCTCCCAGTCCTTCGTGCCGCTGCACGTGACCGCGGGTGGTGACGGCTTTCGCGGCCGGATCCGCTCGTCGGCGGCCGACGACGTGCAGGTTTCCGAGGTGACCGCCTCGCCCCACGTCGTGGAGCGCACGCCGGAACTCATTGCGCGCGGCGAGCGGCGCTACTACAAGCTGAGCCTGATCCTGGCCGGCACCGGGCTGCTGGTGCAGGACGACCGGCAGGCCGTGCTGCGCCCCGGCGACGTCGCCCTCTACGACACGCACCGGCCGTACTCGCTGGTGTTCGAAGAGGACTTCCGGACCCTCGTCGTGATGTTCCCGCAGCGGCTGATCGACCTGCCCACCGAGCTCGTCGGGCGGCTGACCGCCGTCCGGATGTCGGGCAAGGAGGGCGTCGGCAACGTCGTCGTGCCGTTCCTCGCCCAGCTCGGCGGCAACCTCGAGCAGCTGGCGGGCCCCGCGGGCGCGCGGCTGGCGCACAGCGCCGTCGACCTGCTGTCCACGCTGGTCGCCACCGAGCTCGACCTCGCGCGCGCGAACGCCGACCCGCACCACGAGCTGATGCGCCGCATCCGCGCCCACATCGACGCGAACCTGCAGTCGACCGACCTCACGCCGGCGCGGATAGCCGCCGAGCACTTCATCTCGACCCGCCACCTGCACGGGCTGTTCCAGGAGCAGGGCACCACGGTGTCCGGCTGGATCCGCACCCGGCGGCTGGAGCACTGCCGCCGCGACCTGCTGGACCCGGTGCACGCCGGCCGCCCGGTCGCGGCCATCGCCGCCCGCTGGGGGTTCGTCGACGCCGCGCACTTCAGCCGGGTGTTCAAGAGCGCGTTCGGCCGGGCGCCGAGCGAGGTGCGCCGGGAGTTGACCGTCAGCGTCCGGTAGTTGCCTGCCAGCGCGTGACCGCTCGCCCGGATCCCGGGGCCGCCCGACGATGAGGCCATGCCCGAAGCCCCCTCCGACGACTGGCGCACCTACGACGAGTTCGCGGCCGGCATCGCCACCTACCGGCTGCCGAACGCCGACCTCACCGGCCGGGACGTCACGATCACCCTCGACGACGGCGAAACCCTCGCGCTGACCTTCAAGGACGCCGGGCACGTCGTGTGCAACGGCGTCGAAGACCCCTACGACGCCATCGCCGTGCGCGACGACGTCTTCTTCGTGAACCTGCCGCTCACGAGCGTCGACGGCGAAGCGCTGACCGTCGTCTACTCGACGGCCACCCACCGGGCCCTCGCCGTCCGCTCGGTGATCGGCGCCGAGGACGTCGAGGGCGTTCCCCGCGTTTCGCAGACCTTCCGGGCGGGTGTCACTGACGGCGGCGCACCCTCCGGGGCCGTGCCCGGGCCGTCGCGCGACCTGATCGGCAAGCGGAACCTCTACCGCTACAGCCCCGACCACCTGTACGAGCACGTCTACGTCTCTTCGCAGCGCTACGCCTGGCAGTGCCTGGAAGGCGTGCAGCGCGGCCACGGCGACATGGACCTCTCGACGGTGTGGAAGTTCGCCGACGGGCTGTACCTGTTCTGCTTCCGCGAGTTCCGGATCGCCGTGGCGAGCGTCTGGCTGCACGACCTCGGCCACGCCCTGCGCACCACCGGAGTGTTCCTCGGCCTGACCGGCGACGGGGAGTCCGAGCACTCCCGCGCCGGCGGGCACATCTACCCGCTGGGCGCGGTGGCCTACCCCGACGCCCAGCCCGTCTGAAGGAGCCACTCGTGTCCAATGTGGACGTCATCCGCGCGCACTACGCCGCCAGCGACGCCGGCGACCTGCCCGGCATGCTCGCCCCGCTCGGCCCCGCGACGACGTGGACGGAGGCGGCCGGGTTCCCCTACGCCGGCACGTACACCGGCCCGGACGAGGTGCGCGAGCACGTGTTCGAGGCCATCGGCCGGGACTGGGACGGCTACCGCTTCACCCTCGGCGACCTGCTCGACGCCGGGGACGCGGTGATCGGCGTCGGCACCTACACCGGCACCCACCGCCGGACCGGCCGGTCTTTCACCGCCCGCGTCGCGCACCTGTGGCGCTTCGCGGGCGGCGAGGTCGTGTCCTTCGAGCAGATCGTCGACTCCGCGCCCGTCGTGGCCGCCCTCCGGGAGCAGCAATGAGAAAAACCTTCTCCGTACTCGCGATCGCCGTCCTGCTGGCGGCCGCGGGCTGCGCCGGTTCCGACGCCGGCGCGAACGGCCCGATCGTGGTCGGTTCGGTCAACGCGCTGTCCGGCGCGGCCACCTTCCCGGAGGCGTCCCAGGCCGCGAAAGCCGTGTTCGACGCGGCCAACGCGGCCGGCGGGGTCAACGGCCGCAAGATCGAGTACAAGGCGATCGACGACAAGGGCGACCCGGCGGCCGCCGCGGCGGCCGCCCGCGAGGTGGTCGGCGGCGACCAGGCCGTCGCGCTCGTCGGGTCGTCGAGCCTGATCGAGTGCGAGATCAACGAGAAGTACTACGAGCAGCAGAAGATCCTGTCGATGCCGGGCATCGGCGTCGACCCGGCGTGCTTCTCCAGCCCGAACATCGCGCCGGTCAACGTCGGCCCGTTCCACGACATGACGCTCACCCTCCTCTACGGCTCGGAAGTGCTGAAGCAGGACGACATCTGCGCGTTGCTGGAGATCGCCGGCAACACGCTGCCGGCCTACCGGGCGGCCATCGACGAGTGGACGAAGATCACCGGCAAGAAGCTGAAGTACGTCGACTCGACCGTGCCCTACGGCGGATCGGACTACACGCCCTACATCGTCAAGGCGCGGGCGGCGGGTTGCAAGGCGATCACCGTCAACCCGGTGGAACCGGACTCGATCGGCCAGCTCAAGGCCGCGCAGGCGCAGGGCTGGACCGACGTCACCTGGCTGCTGCTGACCAGCGTCTACAGCGAGAACTACGCCAAGGCGATCTCGAACGCGGGCGCCGGCGTGTACGTCCCGGCGGAGTTCTACCCGTTCACCGACGCGGCTGCCCCGGCCAACAAGGACTGGCGAGAACTGATGGCGAAGAACCGGATCCCGCTGACGTCGTTCAGCCAGGGCGGCTACCTGGCGGCGAAGTACTTCCTCGCCGTGCTGCGCGGGATGAAGGGCGACATCACGCGCGAGACGGTGTCGAAGGCGCTGCGCGAGATGAAGCCGATCAGCGACCCGATGGTCGGCACGCCGTACGTGTTCGGGCCCGCGCAGGCGCACCACGACAACACCGCGGGCTGGCCGATCAAGCTCGCCACCGGTGCCGGCAAGTGGGAACTCGTGGCGCAGGACTGGCTCCGGATCCCGAAACAGTAGGGGGACGTCGATGCTGCAGGGCGCTCTGGCCGGTCTCGCCGCCGGCGGGCTCTACGCGGTGCTCGCGGTGTGCCTGACCCTGATGTCGCGGCTGGTGCGGGTGGTCAACTTCGCCCAGTCCGCGACCGGGATGTTCGGCTGCTACGTCGCCGTCTTCCTCGCCGTCCACCTCGGCGTCCCGTCGTGGCTGGCCACCCTGGCGGGCATCCTGCTCGGCGGCGCGTTGAGCGCGGTACTCGGCTGGATCGTCTCCACCTGGCTGGCCGAGGCCGACACCGGCACGCGCTCGGCGACGACCGTCGCGGTGCTCCTGCTGCTGATTTCGCTGGCGTTCATCCTGTTCGGGAACAAGCCGCAGCCGTTCCATCCGCTGCTGGCCGGCCCGGCGTTCACGATCGGCGGTGTGGTGGTCAGCCAGGTCACGGTGCTCACGGTCGCGCTGGCGATCCTGGTCGCCCTGGGCTGCCGGGCGGTGCTGGCCCGGACGGCGCTGGGGGTGCGTCTGCGGGCCCTGTCGGAGCGCTCGACGACGGCGGAGCTGCTGGGCATCCCGGCCCGGCCGCTGTCGGTCGGGGTGTGGACGGCGACCGGGGTGATCGCGACCCTGGCGGTGTCGATCGTGGCGCCGTCGCAGTCGAACGACCCGACCTCGCTGGCGATGCTGGTGGTCCCGGCCGCGGCGGCGGCCCTGCTGGGCGGCTTCCGGCGGCTGGACCTGGCGGTGCTCGGCGGCCTGGTGCTGGGCATGGCCCAGGGCGCGGTCGCCCAGAGCGACCGGCTGTCGGTGCTGCGGTACTTCCTCCCGTTCCTGGTGATCGTGGCCCTGCTGCTGTGGACGCAGCGCAAGGAGGTGTGGGATGCGGCTCGCTGAGAAGCTCGTGCCGTTCGCCGTCGCCGCGGCGGCGGTCGCCGTCGGCTACGCGCTCAGCGTCGGGCTCGCCGGGTACTTCGTCTACCTCGGGGTCGGTGCCGTCGTCGCGGCCATCGCGCTGCTCGGGCTGGGAGTCGTCACCGGGACCGCCGGGATGATCTCGCTGTGCCAGCTGACCTTCGCCGCCGTCGGCGCCTTCGTCGTCTCCGCCTGCAACGTGGCCGGTGTGCCCGGCGGGTTCGGCACC
The DNA here is from genome assembly GCF_053605405.1 of Amycolatopsis sp. NPDC003861. Taxonomy (NCBI): domain Bacteria; kingdom Bacillati; phylum Actinomycetota; class Actinomycetes; order Pseudonocardiales; family Pseudonocardiaceae; genus Amycolatopsis; species Amycolatopsis sp. NPDC003861. Next base: position 9,819 of record NZ_JBSGJD010000008.1, on the reverse strand, counting down.
TGGCTGCTGCTCGGCGGCCTCGCCGCCGCCGTGGCCGGGGTGCTCGTCGGGCTGCCCGCGTTGCGGCTGCGGGGCATCACCCTCGCCGTCGTCACCCTCGGGCTCGCCGCGGCCGCCGATCTCACGCTCGTGCAGATCCAGTTCCCCGGCGCCACCGAAGGTCTCTCCGTCGAGCGGCCCGAAGCGTTCTCCGACGACCGCTCCTACTTCCTGTTCGCCGTGCTGGTGCTCGTCGCCTGCGGGCTGATCGTGCACTTCCTGCGGCGCGGGCGGTGGGGCAGCAGCTGGCACCTCGTCGCCTTCTCCGAGCGCGGGACCGCGGCGGTCGGCGCGGGCGTGCGGACGTCGAAGCTCACCGCCTTCGCGGTCAGCGCCGCCCTCGGCGGGATCAGCGGAGGCCTGCTCACCGGGCAGGTCGGCCTGGCCTTCCCGGCCAGTTTCACCGCCATCCAGTCCCTCGCGCTGTACGTCCTGGCCATCATGTCCGGCGCGCACCTGATCGACATGGCCGTGTTCGGCGCGCTGCTCTGGGTCGCCGTGCCCGAGCTGCTCAAGCGCTGGGGCGTGCCGCAGGACTGGGGTTTCGTCGTCTTCGGCGTGCTCGGCGTCCAGGCCCTCACCGGCCGCGGCAACCTCGGCACCGCCGTGCGGGCCCTCTGGTACCGCCGCCGCTCCGGCCGGACCGCCGGGGTCGGGCTCACCGAAGGCGTCCCCGACGTCGAGCCACTGCCACCCGGCGACCCGGTGCTCGAGGTCCGCGGGCTGAGCGTCTCCTTCGGACACGTCACCGCGCTGTCCGCTGTGGACATCACGGTGCCGGAACACGGGATTCTCGGCGTGATCGGCCCGAACGGCGCCGGCAAGTCCACTTTGGTCGACGCGATCAGCGGCTTCCTGCCCCGGGCCACCGGCACCGCCACCCTCGGCGGCCGGCCGCTCACCGGCTCGCCCTCCCGGCGGGCCCGCAGCGGGCTGCGGCGGACGTTCCAGCAGGACCGCGTCCCGCCCGGCCTCACCGTCGGCGCCTACGTCCGGTTCGTCGCCCGGCGGCGGCTCACCGGCCGCGAGGTCGACGACGCCCTGGCGTTCTTCGGCTGCCCGGCGGCGCGGACGCCGCTGTCGCGGGTCGACGCGGGTGCGCGGCGGCTCGTCGAGGTCGTCGGGCACCTGCTCGCCCGCCCGCGGGTGCTGCTGCTCGACGAGCCGGCGGCCGGCCTGCCGCACGAGGAGCACGTGGCGTTCGGGCGGCGGCTGCGGCAGGTGCCCGCGCGGTTCGGGGTGTCGGTGCTGCTCATCGAGCACGACCTCGACCTCGTCCGGTCGGTCTGCGACACGCTCACCGTGCTCGACTTCGGCCGGGTGCTGGCGAGCGGGCCGCAGGCGGACGTCCTGGCCGATCCGGCCGTGCTGAAGGCGTACATGGGCGAAACGGAGCTGCTGTGAACGCGTTGCGAGTCCACGGGCTGACGGTGAAGCGCGGGGCCGGCCCGGTCATCCGCGACGTCGACCTGGTCCTCGAACCGGGCCGGATCACGGCGCTGGTCGGGCCCAACGGCGCCGGGAAGACGAGCCTGCTGGAGGCGGTGTCGGGCGTGGTGCCACCGTCGGCGGGCAGTGTCCACCTCGGCGGGGTGAACGTGACCCGGCATTCCCGGGTGGCGCGGGCCCGGCTCGGGCTGGCCCACATCGAACAGGGCCGCGCGGTGTTCCCCGGCCTGACGGTGCTGGAGAACCTCCGCCTGACCGCTCGCACGCCCGCGGCCGTCGACGAGGTCCTCGAGCTGTTCCCCGAGCTGGAGAAGCGGCGCGACTCCCCCGCGGCCCTGCTGTCCGGCGGCGAGCAGCAGATGGTCGTGCTGGCGCGGGCGTTCGCCGCGCGCCCGGCCTACCTGCTCATCGACGAGATGTCGCTGGGCCTGGCCCCGGTGGTCTTCACCCGCCTGCTGCCGGTCGTGACGCGGTTCGCGGCCGAGGGCGCGGCGATCCTGCTGGTGGAGCAGTTCACCCACCTGGCCCTCGGCGTCGCGCAGGAGGCGGTGGTGGTCTCGTCGGGCCGCGTCACCCACACCGGCGACGCCCGGACCCTCCTCGACTCCCCCGCCACCCTGCACTCCGCCTACCTCGGGTCCTGACTCACATCCCGGCGCGCTCGAAGGCCAGGGTCGGCAGGTCCACGGCGTGGGCGCCGCCGTCGGCGACGATCACCGCACCGGTGATGTACGACGACTCCGCCGAGCCCAGGAACCGGACGATCGCCGCGATCTCCCCGGGCTCGGCGGGGCGGCGCAGCGGGACCTCGGCCGTCACGCGGCGGTAGCCCTCGTCGTGGCCGCCGGTGAAGCCCGCCGCCGCGGCGAACTGGGCCATCTCGCCGTCCGCCATCGGGGTGCGGACCCAGCCCGGGCACACCGCGTTCGCCCGCACCCCGCGCGGCCCGAAGTCGCGGGCGATCGAGCGGGTCAGGCCGATCAGCGCGTGCTTCGCCACCGTGTAGCCGGCGACGTTCGGCCCGGCGAACAGCCCGGCCAGCGACGACACCACGACCACCTGCCCGCCCGTCTCGACCAGCGACGGCAGCGCGGCCCGGCAGAACACGAACGCGCTGGAGAGGTTCGAGCGCAGGGCCAGTTCCCACTCGTCATCGCCGGTGTCGACCACCGACGACAGGCCGTGGCCGCCGGCGTTGGCGACCACGACGTCCAGCCACCCGTACTTGCCGAGGATCTCGGCGACGGCGCTTTCGGCGTCCTCGCGCACGCTCGCGTCGCCGGTGATGACGTGCGCGCCGGTTTCCGCGGCCACCTTCTCGAGGGGCTCGCGACGCCGTCCCAGCACGACCACGCGCGCGCCTTCGCCCGCGTACCGGCGGGCCACCGCCGCGCCGATGCCGGTGCCACCGCCGGTGATCGCGACGACCTTGCCTGATGAGTCCACTGTGGATCCTTTCCTAAGCGGGGAACGCGGAACGCGCCGACATCCCGAAGTCGGCCAGCAGGGCCTGGCCGTTGACCGGCCGCGAAGCCGGGGACGCGAGGAACAGCACCTGCCGGGCGACGTCTTCGGCCGCCTGCACCGGGAACACCGGGTCGTCCAGGACGGTGCCGAGGTCGGCGCGCGCCATCGGCGTGTCCACCACCGACGGGCAGACGCAGTTGACCCGGATGCCCGGCACCTCGACGGCCAGCGCGCGGGTCATCGCGACCACCGCGCCCTTGGACGCGCAGTAGGGCACCATGCCCGGCGCCGCCGTGAACGCCGAGTCGCTGCCGAGCAGGACCACCGCGCCGCCGTCGGCCAGCCACGGCAGCGCGTGCTTGACCAGCAGGAACTGCCCGGTGACGTTCACCGCGAGCACCCGGGCGACGTCGGCAGCCGTGGTCGCGGACACCGGCGTGCCGACCGGGCCGGAGATCCCGGCGCAGCCGACCACGGCGTCCAGGCCGCCGAAGCCCCGGGCCACGGCGTCGACCGCGGCGGCCAGCGCGGGTTCGTCGGTGACGTCCGCCTCGACGACGCCCGGACCGGCCCGGCGGTCGACGACGCCGACGCGCGCACCCTCGGCGCGGAACGCCTGGACGCAGGCCAGGCCGATGCCGGACGCGCCGCCGGTCACCAGCACCGCCTTCCCGGCGAGTTCGGTTCGCATCCGCCCATCCTCACCGCTTGCGGCCGCCGGGCGGTTGGCCGCGAGCGCAGCGTTGTTGTCCGGCGCCGCAAGGTCGATGGCGCGCGCGGCGACCGGAGCCGAGACTCGTCAGGGTGAGCACGCCGCACCCCCTCGACCCGCTGACCGCCGCCGAGGCCACCCCCTGAGGACACGATGACGCTCTCCGACACCTCCACCTGGCTGCCGCTCGACGGCCTCGCCCCCGGCTTCGACGCCAACAAGGCGCCGGCCGTCGACGACCTGCACGGCCGCTCCTTCGTGCTGCGCGACGACCACGGACCGATCTTCACCTGGCGCGGCACCGGCGATACGTTCCTCGTCGACGACGACCTCTACTACGTCCAGCACCACCCGTCGCCGGACGCACGCGAGGCCGTGTCGCTCTTCCTGGACCTGCGCGACGGGCGAGCCCTCGTCGTCACCACCACGATCGGCGACCGCGGTACCCCGCGCGTCACCCAGCGGTTCCGGCCCGCAACCATCGACGGCCAGGAAACCCGCGGCGAGCCGATGGCCCCGAGCACCGCGCTGATCGGCCGCCGGGTCCTGTGGGTGTACAGCCCCGAACACGCCTACGAACACGTGTACCTCAGCCCGCACTGGTACACGTGGCAGTGCCTGGCCGGGCCCGAGCGCGGGCTGGCCGACACCGACGAGAACACCGTCTACCAGCTACGTCCCGGCATCCACGTGTTCGCCTGGCGGGAGAAGGTCATCCCGTGCGCGTCGGTGACCGTCGCGGACCACCGCAACGCCCGCGCCTTGCGCTCGCACGGCGTCCTGTTCGGACTCGACGCCACCGGCGACCGGCCGACGCACTTCACCTTCGGTGCGCACGGGCAGCTGCTGAGCGCCACCGTCCACCCCGCCGAGTTCGACCCCGCGGAGCGCTGACGATGGCCGCCGACCTGGTGCTCACGAACGCGGTGGTGTACACAGTGGACACCGCGCGGCCCTGGGCGTCCTCGCTGGCCGTCACCGGCGGCAAGGTCGTCGACGACGTCGCCGGCCCGGACACCGAGGTGCTCGACCTCGGCGGCGCGTTCGTCATGCCGGGGCTCGTCGACGTGCACAACCACCACGCGATGGCCGGACGGGCGGAGCTGTTCGAACTCACCTTCGGCGCGGACGCCGGGGTCGAGGACATCCTGGCCGCCGTCCGCGCGCGGGCCGCGGCACTGGGACCGGACGAATGGCTCACCGGGGGCGCCTGGGCGTCCACTCTGGTTGCGGAGCTGTCGGTTCCGGCGGCCCGGCGGGCCCTGGACGAGGCCGCGGGCGGGCGCCCGGTGTCGCTGTCGGACGACAGCCGGCACAACCGCTGGGTGAGCAGCCGGGCCCTGGAGCTGGCCGGGATCACCGCGACGACGCCGGACCCGCCCGGCGGGGTCGTCGTCCGCGACGGCGGCGAGCCCAGCGGGCTGCTGCTGGAGGCCGCCGGGGTGCTGGTCGAGCGCGTGATCGCCGGGCTGACCCCGGAGCAGCACCGGCGGGCGTCCCGGCGGGCGATCGAGGTGCTGCACGGCTTCGGCGTCACCGCGTTCCAGGACGCCGGGGTCTCGACCGACATCCTGGGCGCGCTCCGTTCGCTGGACTCCGCCGGCGAGCTCGACGCCTGGGTGGTGTCGTCGTTGCTGGTCAACGACCCGATCTTCGGCTTCGACCCGGTCGGGGCGCCCCTGCTGGAGCTCGCCGGCGAGTACCGCACCGAGCACCACCGGCCGGACTTCGTGAAGATCTTCCTCGACGGCGTGCCGCCGACCCGCACGGCGGCGTTCCTGGAGCCGTACCTGCCCGACGACACCCACGGCAGCTGCTTCCACGGCGCCACGACGATGCCCCCGGCCGAACTGACCGAGTGGCTCCTCACGGCGGCCGCCGCGGGCTTCTCGGCGAAGGTCCACTGCACGGGCGACGCGTCGGTGCGGCAGTTCCTGGACGCGGTCGAGGAGGTGCGCGCGGCCGGGTATGCCGGCACCCGGTTCCAGGTGGCGCACGGGCAGTTCGTGCACCCGGACGACCTGCCGCGGTTCGCCGCGCTGGGCGTGGCGGCTGACATCTCGCCGTTCCTGTGGGTGCCGGGGGTCATCCCGGCGGCGATCGCGGAGGTGCTGCCGGCCGCCCGGGCGGCGCGGATGCAGCCGAACCGGACGTTGCTGGACACCGGTGCCCTGGTGGCGGGCGGCTCGGACTGGCCGGTGAGCGAGTCGCCGAACGCCTGGGAAGGCATCGCGGGCCTGGTGACGCGTGCGGACCCGCACGGACGGCGGCCGGGGGCGCTCTGGCCGGAGCAGGCGATCACCCTGGCCGAGGCGATCGAGGTGTTCACCCTGGGCGGCGCGCGGGCGTGCGGCCTGGACGACGTGACGGGCGCGCTGACACCGGGGCGGTCGGCGGACTTCGTGGTCCTGGACCGCAACCCCTTCCGGACGGCGGAGGTGGCGGAGACGCAGGCCGTGGAGACGTGGTTCGCGGGGCGGCGCGTGTTCCGGCGCTGACCCCGGAGCTGTCCTCGCGCACACTTTCTCCTACACTGGTAGAGAAACCAGTGCGGGAGGTGCCGGGTGCCCAAGATCATCGACCACGACCAGCGGCGCAGCGACATCGTCGACGTCACCTGGGACCTGATCGTGCAGGGCGGGATCGAAGCCGCCACCATGCGCGAAATCGCCGCCTCGGCCGGGTTCGCCAACGGGGCCCTCAAGCTGTACTTCCCCAGCAAGGAAGACATCATCGCGGCCACCTACGAGCGGGCCCTCGACATGATGCGCCAATACGTCGAGCTCGACGGCCTGCGGGGGCTCACCGCGCTGCGCGAGATCTGCGTTTCGTCCATGCCGATCGACGAAGAGCGGATCACCGCCGGGCGGGTGCTGCTCATCTTCTGGCAGATGTCGCTGGGCAACCGGCGGATGCACGACAAGTACCTCGAGCACGTCCGGGAGTGGCGCGGGCTGCTGCACCGCTTCCTCGCCGAGGGCCGCGAAGACGGCGACATCGTCACCGAGACCCCCGACGAGCAGATCGTCGACGAGATCGTCCTGCTCAACGCCGGCGCCAACGTGATGAGCCTGGTGGCGGGTGAGTTCTCCACGATCGACCTCCAGCACCGGCACCTGGAGTCGCTCCTGGACCGCCTCACCCGCCCCTGACCTCAGGCGAAGATCCCCCGCAGGTACGCGGCCACCTCGGCGTGCGACCGGGCGGACGCGGGCAAGCCGGTGTACAGCCCGTAGAAACCGTGGATCTGCCCGGCGTACCGGTGCAGGTCCACCGCCACCCCGGCCTCCACCAGCCGGCGGGCGAACGCCTCCCCCTCGTCCCGCAGGACGTCGTACTCCGCCGTCAGCACCAGCGCCGGCGGCAGGCCGCTCAGATCGGACGCCCGCGACGGCAGCGCGTACGGGTCGCCCAGCGAAGGCGGGGCGTACTGGGCAAAGAAGAACCGCATCGCGTCGGCCGTCATGCCGTAGCCCGTCGCGAAGTCCACATAGGACGCGTAGCCGTCGTCGGGGTGGCCGAAGACCGGGCAGATCAGCACTTGCGCCGCGATCGGCGGCCCACCACGGTCGCGGGCCATCAGGGAGACCACAGTGGACAGGTTGCCGCCGGCGCTCTCGCCGCCGACCGCGAGCCGGGACGGCGAAACCGCCGGGCCCGCGCCGCCCGCCGCCAGCCATTCGACCACCGCGTAACAGTCCGCAGGCGCCGCCGGGTACGGGTCCTCCGGGGCGAGGCGGTACTCGACGGCCGCGACCGCGACCGACGCCGCCGCGCACACCGCGCGGGAGGCGACCTCGTTCTCGTCGATCGAGCCGATCGTCCAGCCGCCGCCGTGGATCCACACGAACACCGGCACCGGGCCGGGCACGTCCGGCAGGTACAGCCGGACGCGCAGGTCGCCACCCGGGCCGGGCACGGACACCTCGGTCACCGAAGCCACCGGCGCCACCGGGCCGGGCTCCGGCCGCGACGCCGCGAACGCCGCCCGCAGCTCCGCGGCCGTCATCGGGCGGGCGGGCCCATCGGGGGTGCGGGCCAGCAGCTCCCGCACCGCGGGGTCGAGACCCATGGTCACACCGCCTCCGCGACGAGCACCCGCGGCGAACCCGGCAGCGCGAGCCGGTCCACCGGGCGCCACCCGGCCCCGGTCAGCCAGCCCCGGACGTCCCGCTCGGGGTACACGACCGTGCCGTCGATGACCAGGTACTCCCCCGCGTGCAGCGCGTCCAGCGCCCGCGGCGAATCGTCCTCGTCCAGGAAGAAGTCCAGCAGCAGCAGCCGGGCACCCGGCGCCGCCGCGGCCCGCGCGTGCCGCAGGATGGCCCGGTTCTCGTCGACGGAGAACCGGTGGACCACGTGGTTGACCATGACGAGGTCGAACTCGCCCTCGGGTTCGGCGTCCGGGGTCGCCGCGCCGGCGACGGTCGTCCGGCCGGCGAACTCCGCGACGGCCGCGGTGACCGAGTCCACCGACCGCGGGTCGTAGACGAACGTGGCCCGCAGGACGTCGTTGGCGTGAAGGGCCTGGAGCGCGAACTCGGCGGAAAGACCGCCCAGGTCGAGGAGGTTCTTGTACCCACCGAAGTCGAAGTTCCGCGTCAGCATCCGCGCGTGTAGGGCGTTATACACCATGACACCGCCGAGGAATGTCGTCCAGCGGTCGCCGCCGAGGTCGAGCTCGCCGGGTTCGCCGGTGTCGGTGGTGTGCGCGAACTGCAGCCAGTGCGGGTAGCTGATCGTCTCGAGGAAGGTCAGGAACGGCGCGAGGTCCAGACCTCCTCCGCCGAGGTACTCGGTGGTGTCGGGGGTGAGCGCGTAGCGACCGTCCACGCGGGACAGCAGGCCGCGCGCGGCGAGGGTGTCGCCGAGGATCCGGACGATCTTCTCCGGCTTGCCGGTGCGCTCGGCCAGCTCGGCCGGGCCGAGCGGGCCGGCCGCCAGCGCCGGGAACAGGCCGATCCGGTTGGCGGCGAAGAGCTGCTGGGCGGCCATGTAGCCGATGGCGGTGTCCACGATCCGGTCGGGCGCGGCGGGGGTGGGCGTCACGTCGTCCTCCTTGTGTTCGACCCGGACACTCTACATGCGTAGATAAAAGAGTCCAGGGACGAATTTCCCCCGTGCAGCAACAAAAAGCCGTGATGTTTCAACTTCCTACACTCGTAGAATAAAACCATTGACACGGCCCCCGGCCAGTGTCAACATGCGTAGAACTACCCCTGCCGGTGCCCGGCAGTCCGGCCCGCCCGCTCGCGGCGGGCGCGAGGAAGGGGAATCCATGACGCTGCTCGAAATCCGGGAGCTCACCGTCGACGTCGTCACCGACGACATCGAACGTGAACTCGTGCGGGAGCTCTCCCTCGACCTCGGGCAAGGGCGGACGCTCTGCGTGGTCGGCGAGTCCGGCAGCGGCAAGACCGTGACCGCCCTGTCGATCATCCGCCTGCTCGAATTCGTCGCCCCCGTGCGCACCCGCGGCGAGATCGCCTTCGACGGCGTGGACCTGGCGAAGCTGCCCGCCGACGCGATGCGTGCCTACCGCGGGCCGCGGATCGGCATGATCTTCCAGGAGGCCCTCGATTCGCTGAACCCGAGCCGCCGCGTCGGTCACCAGCTGGCCGAGGCCTACCGCGAGCCGGGATCGCCGCCCGGGCGGGCGGCCCGCCGCGGGAGCCCGCTGCGCCACCGCGCCGAGGCCAAGGCGAGGCGGCTGCTGACCGAGGTCGGCCTCACCGACACCGACCGGATCCTGCGGCTGTACCCGCACCAGATGTCCGGCGGCATGCAGCAGCGCGTGATGATCGCGCTGGCCCTGATGGCCGACCCGGACCTGCTCATCGCCGACGAGCCGACCACCGCGCTCGACGTCACCACACAGGCGGAGATCCTCACGCTGTTCGACCGCGTGCGCCGCGACCACGGCACCGCCTGCGTGTTCATCACCCACGACATGGGCGTCGCCGCGCAGGTCGCCGACCGGATCGCGGTGATGTACCGCGGGCGCCTGGTCGAAGTGGGGTCACGCGACGAGGTCCTGACGCGGCCGAAGCACCCGTACACCCGGGCGCTGCTCGGCTGCGTGCCGCAGCTCGGCGTCGACCGCCGCGCCGGGTTCCCGGTCATCTCTCCCACGATGACCCTCGAAACGCCGG
>NZ_JBSGJD010000007.1:0-85714 GCF_053605405.1 Amycolatopsis sp. NPDC003861 | reverse complement strand
CAATCCAGCGACACACTATGGTGGGCGCGTATATTCCGATCGGCCGAACTGATAAACCGATAATGCCGAAGGTGGGGGCGTTTGTCGTGACATCCGCTGATGACCACGGCGGTCGACGCCGTCCGGGCCTTGGACACCGGCGGCGGGAACACCGGACGCGTGCTGTGGCTGCTGGGCAACCGGGCCGGTGGCACCCTGGCGACCGAAATGCTGGACTACGCGGCCGGGCGCGCTCTCGCCGAGCGCCAGGTCCGGCTGGCGCGCGAGACCGGTGCGCTCGTCCAGCTGCAGTTCGCCCTCAACTTCCTGGCCAATCACGACCTGGTGGCCGGCGACCTGAGCGCGGCGCAGGCGCTCGTCGACGAGGACCGCCTGCTCGCCGAGGTCACCGGGGGCCGTCCGGTCGGGTACAGCGCGATCCTGCTCGCCGCTCTGCGCGGGCGGGACACCGCGGAGAGCGCGGTGGCGGCGGAGGAGGCGGCCGAGCGGGGCCAGGGCCGGGTCGTGCGGTTCGCCGGCTACGCGAACGCCGTGCTCGGCAACGGCCTCGGCCGCCACGACCGCGCCCGCGACGCGGCGCGGCGGGTGTTCGAGGACGACACCGTCGGCCACCAGGCCCTGGCGACGGCCGAGTTGGCGGAAGCCGCGTCCCGGACCGGGGACGACGGCCTCGTCGCCGCCGCGCTGGACCGGATGTCCGAACGAGCCCGCGCCACGCCGACGACCTGGGTCCGGGCGCTCGAAGCCCGGCTGCGGGCGTTGGCCGGGGAAACCCCGGACGAGTGCTACGCCGCGTCGATCGCGCTGCTCACCGGGACGCCGCTGCGCGTCGAACTGGCCCGCGGCCACCTGCTGTACGGCGAATGGCTCCGGCGCGAGGGACGGCGTGCCGACGCCCGGGAGCACCTGCGCACGGCCCACACCATGACGTCCGCGATGGGCCTCGACGCCTTCGCGGACCGCGCGCGCCGCGAGCTGCTGGCCACCGGTGAGACCGCGCGCAAACGCACGACGGGGACCACCGAGGAGCTGACCGCCCAGGAGCTCCAGATCGCGCGCCTGGTCCGCGAAGGCCTCTCCAACCCCGAAATCGGCACGAGGCTCTTCCTCAGCCCGCGCACCGTGGAATGGCACCTGCGCAACGTCTTCGGCAAGCTCGGCATCAGCTCACGGCGCCAGCTGCGCGACGCTCGGTGAGCTGCCGGGGGTCGGCCCGGCAGCTCACCGGCATCGTCGTGATCGGCGGTGGGTTCGTCGGCATCGAGGTGGCCGCCACCGCCGCGGCACCGGCGATCGCCGAAGCCGCCGATCGCCGGGCCGGTCGACCGTCCTGCGCTCCCGCGGCGAGCGGCTGGTCGCCGCGGAATGCGTGGTCCGGGCCGGACTGGTCGCGTTGCCTTGCCTGCCACTCGCCGCGCACCGCCGGTTTGCGCCGGCTGGTTCTTTGCGGCATCTTTGCGCGTGGTGTGCCGGGAAGTCTGGTCGGCCCTGCGTCCGGAGTGGGCGGAGGACCCGGCTCGAGGACGGATTTTCCATGGCGCTCTTACTCGCGTTCGGCGTCGTCCTGCTGATCAGGGCCTGCCTTTCCGGTGTCGCCGCGCGGACGGTACCGCTGTTCCTGCTCGCCGGTGCCCTCATCGCCCCTGCCGACCGGCCGTCAAGAAACCGACAGGAGGACCGGACAGTGCGCCGCGAACCGGGCGACGGGGTCGTACGCTGGGCTGATGCACGCTGTGGAGATGGCCGAGGAGTTCCCGGTCGTCGACCTGGACTCCGACGGGTTGACGGCGGTCCGGCTGCTGGCGGAACACCGCTTGCCGGGCATCGTGGTCACCGACGCCGCCGGCTGTCCGCAGTCGATCCTGCCCGCGTCCCAGGTGGTCCGGTTCCTCGTGCCGAGCTACGTCCAGGACGATCCGTCGCTGGCCGGCGTGCTGGACGAGTCGATGGCCGACCGGGTCGCGGACAAGCTGAGTGGCAAGCCGGTGCGGGCGCTGCTGCCGGAGAAGCCGTCGGAGCTGCCGCGGGTGCAGGCCGACGACACGATCGTGGAGGTCGCGGCGATCATGGCCCGCCTCCGCTGCCCGCTGGTCGCGGTGATGGAGGACAAGCAGCTGCTCGGCGTGATCTCCGCGTCCCGGCTGCTGGAGCTGGCGCTGGCGCGCGGCTGATCGTGGCGGCGGTGCGATGAGCACCGTCCTGGCCGTCGCGGTGTTCGTCGTCGCCTACGCCTTCATCGCCACCGAGAAGCTGCCGAAGACCGCCGTCGCCCTGGCCGGCGCCGGGGTCGTGCTGGCGTTCGGCGTGACCGATTCAGCCGACGCGTTCTACTCCCACGACACCGGCATCGACTGGGACGTCGTCTTCCTCCTGTTCGGGATGATGGTCATCGTCAGCGTGCTGCGCCGCACCGGGGTGTTCGAGTACGTCGCCATCTGGGCGGCCAAGCGCGCCAAGGGCTCCCCGTTGCGGATCATGGTCCTGCTGGTGCTGATCACGGCGGTCGCGTCGGCGTTCCTGGACAACGTCACGACCGTGCTGCTGATCGCCCCGGTCACGCTGCTGGTCTGCGACCGGCTCGACCTCAAGCCCACGCCGTTCCTCATCGCCGAGGTGCTGGCTTCGAACATCGGCGGCGCGGCGACGCTGATCGGTGACCCGCCGAACATCATCATCGGCAGCCGGGCCGGCCTGTCGTTCAACGACTTCCTGGTCAACATGACCCCGATCGTGGCGATCGAGCTGCTGGCGTTCGCGCTGGCGCTGCGCTGGGTGTTCCGCGGCTCGTTCGCCGTCGACCCGGCCCGGGTGGCCGGGATCATGCGGCTCAACGAGCGCGAAGCGATCCGGGACGGCGGCCTGCTGCTCAAGTGCGGCCTCGTGCTGCTCGGCGTGTTCGCGGCGTTCGTCGGGCACTCGCTGATCCACGTCGAGCCGTCGGTCGTGGCCCTGCTCGGCGCCGGTGTGCTGGTGGTCATCTCCCGCGTCGAGCCGGAGGACTACCTGGCCGGTGTCGAGTGGGAGACGCTGCTGTTCTTCGCCGGGCTGTTCGTCATGATCGGCGCGCTGGTGAAAACCGGAGTGATCGCCGACCTGGCGGAGCTGGCCGCGGACGCGACGGGCGGCAACGCGCTGTTCGCCGTGATGCTGATCCTCGTGGTCTCGACGCTGCTGTCCGGCGTGATCGACAACATCCCGTACGTGGCCACGATGAGCCCGCTGGTGCTGGCCCTGACCCAGGACATCCCCGACCCGACGCACTCCGAAGCACTGTGGTGGTCACTGGCCCTCGGCGCCGACTTCGGCGGCAACATGACCGCCATCGGCGCCAGCGCCAACGTGGTGATGCTCGGCATCGCCGCGCGGTCGGGCAGCCCGATCTCCTTCTGGGAGTTCACCCGCAAGGGCGCCCAGGTCACCCTGCTCACCGTGCTCATCGCCGCGCCCTACCTCTGGCTGCGCTACTTCGTGCTCGGCTGAGCCGGATCGCAAGGCAGTAGTCTGGAAGGGAGTGCCGGAGGCCGCTGCGAGCGTCGGGCATCCGGGCGAGGGGAGAGCTGACGGCTGTGGTCACCGACCTTCGCCGCGTCTCGGCCGGGGCCGCGCGGTGAACCCGGTGCTGCGGCTTGTCTTCCGCGCTCCGGTCCGGCTCTACGACCACGGGCTGGGCCGGTTGCTCGGCCGTCGGTTCCTGTGCCTGACCCACCTCGGCCGGAAGTCGGGCCGGAGGTACCGGACCGTGCTCGAAGTCGTCGGCAGCGCGGGCGAGGAGTACATCGTGGTCGCCGGGCTCGGCGCGGGAGCGGACTGGTTCCGCAACATCCAGGCACGGCCGCCGGTCGAGGTGATCGTCGGTAGCCGCCGGTTCCCGGCCGCGCACCGCGTCCTCGGCGAAGACGAGGCCGTCGCGGTCATCGCCGGGTACGAACACCGCAACCGCGTGGCCGCGCCGTTGGTGCGGTTCGCGCTGGGGAAGCTGCTGGGGTGGCGTTACGACGGCTCGGAACTCGCCCGGCGGAAGCTGGCCCGGCAGCTTCCCTTGGTCGGGCTCCGGCCGCGGTAGGTCCCTCCCGGCGGTCGGGCCGTTCGCGGGCGTACCGCAGTGCGGCCGAGAGCGGGAGGAAGGCCGCGATCCTGGCCGGCGCGGACCAGGCCGCCGATTCCTTCGCCCGCTCGATGCGGTCTCCATGTCCGGCCGACGGCCCGCCGCCGTGGCGGAACCGGCCGGGAAAGAGAGCCGATCGACGTGAACGTTCCCGCCACCATGCGCGCCTGGCACCAGACCTCGCTGAACGGCCCGCACGACATGCGCCTGATCACCGACGCACCGGTGCCCGGCCCCGGCCGCGGTGAAGTCCTGATCCGGGTCATCGCCGCCGGGGTCAACTTCGCCGACCTTTCGAAGGCCTGCGGCACGTTCGGGGACGGCCCCCGGCCGCCGTACCCGGCCGGGTTCGAAGCGGCCGGCGAGGTCGTCGCGGTCGGCGACGGGGTGGCGGGTCCGCCGCCGGGGACGCGCGTGATCGGCGTCGGCGACGGGGCCTTCGCCGAGTACCTGGTCCTGCCCGCGGCGGCCGCGATGCCGGTGCCGGCGGGCTGGAGCACTGAGCAGGCGCTGGGGCTGGCGGTGAACTGGCCCACCGCGCTCGCCGCGCTCAAGCCGCTGGGCCGGGTGGCGGCCGGCGAGACCGTGCTGGTCCACGCCGCGGCGGGCGCGACCGGCCAGGCCGCGGTCACGCTGGCCAAGCACTACGGCGCGACCGTCATCGGCACCGCCTCGCCGGGCAAGCACGAGACCGTGCGGGCCCTGGGTGCCGACCACATCCTGGACTCCCGCGACGACGACCTCGCCGCCGAAGTGCGGCGCCTGACCGGCGGTGCCGACCTGGTGCTGGAATCGGCCGGCGGCGCCACCTTCGGGGCGAGCCTGGCCGCGGCCAAGCCGGTCACCGGCCGTGTCGTCGTCTACGGACTGGCGGGCGGCGAAGCCCCGCTCACCAACCGGGAACTCGTGTACCGGTACCCGGTGCAGGTCATCGGCCTCAACATCGGCACCCTGATCGAGGCCGCGCCCCGGATCTTCGGCGAGGTCATGGGCGAGTTGTCCGCGCTCGTCGCGACCGGGGTCGTCAAGCCCGCACACCCGGTCACCTACGACCTGGCCGACGCACCCAAGGCCCTCGCGGCACTGGCCGCTCGGGAGACCATCGGCAAGCTGGCCCTGCTGCCATGACCGACGCCGGAAGCCTGCTGACCTGTGCTTCGATTCCTTTTCCGCGCTCCGCCGGTCGTATGCGGGGGAGTGTCGGCCGGAACGAGGAGCAACGCATGGCAAGCAGGCGACCCGCGGCCGTGCCCGGGCGGGAGCGGGAGCGGTTCGATGCCGAAACCGCGGGCTACCGCCGGGAACTGCTGGCGCACTGCTACCGCATGGCCGGCTCGGCGCACGACGCCGAGGACCTGGTCCAGGAGACCTACCTCCGGGCGTGGCGGTCCTACGCCGGCTTCGAGGGCCGCGCGTCGATCCGGTCCTGGCTCTACGCCATCGCCACCAACGTCTGCCTGACCGCGCTGGAACCGCGGCGGAACCGGGTGCTCCCGTCCGGCCTGACCGGTCCCCACGACGGGCCCGGACGCCCGCCCGTCCCGGCGGCGCCGGGCGAGGTGGCCTGGCTGGAGCCGATGCCGGACCACCGGGTCGTGGATCCGGCGGCGGCCGTGGTGACGCGCGAGTCCGTGCGGCTCGCGCTGATCGTCAGCCTGCAGCACCTGCCGGCGCGCCAGCGGGCGATCCTGATCCTGCGGGACGTGCTGGCCTTCACCGCGCCGGAAACGGCCCGGATCCTCGGCACCACGACGGCGGCGGTGAAGAGCGGTCTCCAGCGAGCCCGGGCCCGCCTGGACGACCTCGAACCACCGGCCGAGGACCTGCTCGAACCGGCCGACCGACGGGCACGTGCGTTGCTCGACGGCTACCTCGCCGCCTTCGAGCGCTCCGACGTCGGCCTGCTCGAGCAGGTGCTGCGCACGGACGCCACCCCGTTCCGCGACTGGTACGCGGGCCGGGCGAAGTGCCTGCACCTGCTCGGCACGTACGTCCTGGGAAAGCCGGGGGACTGGCGGATGAGCCCCACGACCGCCAACGGCCAGCCCGCCGCCGCCGTCCACCACCGGGACGCCGGCGGCGCGCTCCGGGCCCACGGCATCGTAGTGCTGACCCCGACGGTCACCGGGATCTCCCACGTGGTCGAGTTCCACGATCCCGCACTGGTCGCCCTGTTCGGTTTTCCGGACCTGCTCACGGACTGATCCGCCGGCCCGCGGTCACTCCGCCATTCCGGTGAACAACCATTGTCGAACAGAACTCAACATTCTGTCCGTTTGACTATGCGAAAGAACGTTGACTTCGCGGGGTGGGAAGGTAACGTTCTGCGCGTCGAAGAACGGGGTGGTTCACGATGTCGCACGAGTACCGTCGCGCGCTCAGCCGGCGCACTTTCCTGAGCGGTGGGGCCGCGTTGCTGAGCACGCTGGCGTTACCGGCGACGCTTTCGTCGCTGGCTTGCCCGGCCGTGGCCGCCACGCGGAGACCGGCCGCGCCGCCCAACGGGTTCCCCGAGTGGAACAACAACATCGGCATCTTCGACATCGGCAGCGAACCGCCGCACGCCACGCTCATGCCGTACGCCGACCTGGGGCAGGCGCTGGCCGGCGACCGCACCCGCTCGCCGTTCCGCCAGAGCCTGGACGGCGACTGGAAGTTCCGGCACGCCGACCGGCCGGACGCGCGGGACCCGGAGTTCTTCCGCGAGAACGTCGACGACAGCTCCTGGGCGACCATCCCGGTCCCGTCGAACTGGCAGCTGCACGGCTACGACTTCCCGATCTACGTCAACATCACCTATCCCTGGTGGGGCGCCAACGGGCAGAACGAGAACGCCCAGCCGCCGTTCGCGCCGACGAAGTTCAACCCGGTCGGCCAGTACCGGCGGACCTTCCAGGTCCCGGCCGGGTGGTCGGGCCGGCGGACGTTCCTGCACTTCGCCGGCGTGAAGTCGGCGTTCTACGTGTGGGTCAACGGCACGCTGCTCGGCTACCGCGAGGACTCCCGCACACCCGGCGAGTTCGACATCACCGACCACCTGAAGCCGGGGACCAACCAGCTCGCCGTGGAGGTCTACCGCTTCCCGGACGGCGACTGGCTGGAAGACCAGGACATGATCCGGCTGTCCGGCATCTTCCGTTCCGTGTACCTGTTCTCCACGCCGACGGTGCACCTGCGCGACTTCCGGCTCGACCCGGAGCTGCGTGACGGCTACACGAACGCCGACCTCGCCGTCACGGCGAGCGTGCGCAACTACGGGGGCGCGGACAACCGCACCTACACCGTGGAAACCCAGCTGTACGACGAAAACCGGCGACCGGTGTGGGGACAGCCGCTGCGGCAGCAGGTCGGGCTCGGCTCGGCGCCGGCCGGGCAGGACGTGACCGTGCGGGCGGCCCAGGGTGTCCGCGCACCGAAGCTCTGGTCGGCGGAGCAGCCGAACCTCTACACCGCGGTGCTCGTCCTGCGTGATCCGGGCGGGAAGCCGATCGAGACGCTCTCGGCCCGCGTGGGTTTCCGCGAGTTCGCGCTCACCGGCGGGCTGATGCGGATCAACGGTCAGCCGGTCAGCCTGCGCGGCACCAACCGGCACGAGGAGCACCCGGCCCGGGGCGGCGCGCTCACCCGCGCCGATCTCGTCGAGGACATCCGGCTGATCAAGCGGCTGAACATCAACGCCGTCCGCACGTCCCACTACCCCAACGACCCGGCCTGGTACGAACTGGCCGACGAGTACGGCCTGTACCTCGTCGACGAGGCGAACCTGGAGACGCACGGCGTCCGCGACCAGTACCCCGCTTCGAAGCCGGAGTGGACCGGCGCGGTGCTGGCCCGGGCCCAGGCGATGGTGCACCGCGACAAGAACCACCCGAGCGTGGTGATCTGGTCGCTCGGCAACGAAGCCGGTTCGGGCAGCAACTTCGCCGCGATGTACGACTGGATCCACTCCTACGACACGACCCGGGTGATCCAGTACGAAGGGGACGACCGGCCGGGCACCAGCGACATCCGCTCGCAGATGTACCCGACTCCGGTCGCGCTCGAGCAGCGGGCGCTCGACACGGCCGACACCCGGCCGTACGTCATGATCGAGTACGCGCACTCGATGGGGAACTCGACCGGGAACTTCAAGGAGTTCTGGGACGTCATCCGCGCGCACCCGGTACTGCAAGGCGGGTTCATCTGGGACTTCGTGGACCAGGGGCTGTACTGGCCGACACCGAAGCGCAAGCTGGTCACCGAGACCGGCCCCGCCGCTCTCACCGCGGAACTGGCACCCGCCGCGACGTTCGACGCCGGGCAGGGCCTGGCGGGAGCCGCGGTCTTCCCGCCCGCGCGGAGCCTGGACCTGACCGGTTCGGTGACCCTCGAAGCGTGGGTTACGGCCGGTGCGGTGGGCGGTCACCAGCCGATCGTCGCCAAGGGCGATCACCAGTACTCGCTCAAGCAGAGCGAGACCAATCTCGAGTTCTTCGTGTACTCCGGCGGCTGGATTTCGGCCACCGCACCGCTTCCCGCGGACTGGGTCGGCCAGGAGCACCACGTCGCCGGCGTCCTCGACCACGACGCGAAGACGCTGACGCTCTACGTGGACGGCAAAGCCGTGGCCCGGACCGGCACCGATCGCGTCCCGGACAGCACCGCCGCCCAGCTCGCGCTCGGCACCGACTACGAGAACCCCGAGCGGGTGTTCAGCGGCCGGATCCGGGGCGCGCGGGTCTACGCGCGGGCGCTGACCGCGGCCGAACTCGCCGCCGACCGGTCCCCGCAGGACCCGGCCGTCCGGTTCTGGTTCGACGCGGCCACCGCGGGCTACGCGGAGAAGCAGCCGGCCGAGCGGACTTACCTCTCCTACGGTGGCGACTGGGGTGACAACCCCAACGACGGCAACTTCTGCGCCAACGGCATCGTCACCGCCGACCGCCGGATCAGCGGGAAAGCCGTCGAGGTCAAGCACGTCTACCAGGCGATCAACGTCTCCGCGGGCGCCGACCTGCCCACCGGGCGGGTGACGATCACCAACGAGAACCTCTTCACTAACGTCACGGCCTACGACGGGGCCTGGGAACTGGTGAACGACGGCAAGGTCGTCCAGCGCGGCCGGCTCACGCCCGCCCAGCTCGACGTCCCGCCGCGGTCGAGCCGGCCGATCACCTTGCCGCTGCGCCGGCCCGGCCGGCCGGCCGGCGAGTACTTCCTCCGGTTTTCCTTCACCACCAAGGCACCCACGATCTGGGCCGAACGCGGGTTCGAAGTGGCGAAGCAGCAGCTGCCGGTCGATTTCGGCAGCCCCGCCGTCCCGCTGGTGCCGCTCGCGCAGGTGCCCGCGGCCACCGTGCGCGAGAACGACCGGAGCGTCGAGATCACCGGTGCCGGGTTCAGCGTGTCGATCGCCAAGGACACCGGGCTCATCACGGCCTACGAAGCCCACGGCGTCCGGCTCGTCACCTCCGGGCCGGTGCCGAACTTCTGGCGCGCGCCGACCGACAACGACGTCGGCAACGGCCACCCGAGCCGCGTCGCCACCTGGCGCTACGCGGGCACCGACCGGCACGTCACGGACGTCTCGGTCCGGCCGGGCCGGGCGGTGGTCGTCACGGTCACCGGCACCCTGCCGACCTCGGTGGCTTCGACCTACACCACGACGTACACGGTGTTCGGCCACGGCGAGATCCTCGTGGCGCACGACGTGCACCCCGGCTCACCGAACCTGCCCTACCTTCCCGAAGTCGGCTCGATCCTGTTCGTGCCCGGCGAGTTCGACACGCTGGACTACTACGGCCGCGGGCCCGAGGAGAACCACTGGGACCGCAAGACGGGGTCCGACGTGGGCGTGTACTCCTCGACGGTGGCGAAGCAGTGGACCGGCTACATCCGTCCCCAGGAGAACGGCAACAAGACCGACGTCCGCTGGATCGCGCTGACCAACCGGCGGGGTGTCGGGCTGCTGGCGAGTGGTGAGCCGGTGCTGGAGGTCAACGCGTCCCACTTCACCCCGGAGGACCTCTCGAGCGGCGCACTCCACGACTACCAGCTCACGCCGCGCCCGGAAGTGGTGCTGCGGCTGAACCACCACCAGATGGGCGTCGGCGGTGACGACAGCTGGGGCGCGCAGACGCACGACGAGTACAAGCTGTTCGCCAACCGGGATTACCACTACACCTACCGGCTGCGCCCGCTCCCGCGCCGGGACCAGGCCATGGAGCTGTCCCGGCGGCCGACGGCATCGGAGTGAGCGGCCGCGGGTGAGACCGGAGGTCCTCCCGACACGGAACGATCACGCCCGTCTACTGGGGTGACACCCGTGGGCGTGCGAATACGTCCGTGTGGGTGGCCGAAGTTACCCGGAGGTGTGGTTTTCGGGTGAGGTGCGCGCGAAGGCTCGCCAAGGTGCTCGATCGAAGGAATGATGTGACGACACTACGTCACCACTAGTGACGCCGGGCATCCGGAGCGGTGGTCTTTCGACAAGATGGAGGGTCGTCGGGATGAGTGCACATCAGCCCTTGCTCGGGATGCCGACCCATCGGCCCAGGCATGCCCGCCCGCAGCTGCGGTGGCGGTCCGCGATCATCTTGCTGGCCACGGCGGCTGTCATCGGGGTCGCGGATTCGTCGGTGGTGTCGATCGTGCTCAGCGTGGCTGTTGTGGTCGGTGTGGTGATCGGTGTGCTGTGCCGGCGGTCGATGCGCGCGGCGGCGAAGCTGGAGGAGATCCTCGAAAGCGAGCTTGCCGTGCGCGAGCCGCCGGGTCCCGCGGGCCGGCTCTAGCCCTCCGCCGAAGCGCGAATCGGGGCGGGGCGAGAACCCGGCCTCGGCGGCTCTCAGGCGATCCACACGGTCTTGGCGTTGACGAACGAGCGCGGGCCGAACCCGGCCAGTTCGCGGCCGTACCCGGAGTTCTTGACGCCGCCGAACGGGACCTCCGGCGTCGACTCGGTGAACTTGTTGAGGTACATCATCCCGGTTTCGACTTCGTTCACGAACCGCCGCTGCTCGGTCTCGTCGCGGGTCCAGGCGCTGCCGCCGAGGCCGAAGGTCGAGTCGTTGGCGATGCGGATGGCGTCGTCGACGTCGCGGGCGGTCCACAGCAGCGCGACCGGGCCGAAGAACTCCTCGCGGTGCCCGGGGGAGCCGTCGGGGATGCCGGCGAGCACGGTGGGCTCGAAGAAGTTGCCGGGCCGGTCGATCGGGTGGCCGCCGGTCAGCAGGCGCGCGCCCGCCGCGACGGTGTCCGACACCTGCTTGGCCAGCGTCTCGACGGCATCCGGGGAGGACAGCGGGCCGAGGTCGGTGTCCTCGGCCATCGGATCGCCGATACGCAGTCCCTCCATTGCGGACACCAGACGGCGGGTGAACTCCTCGGCGACCTGTTCGTGCACGATGAAGCGCTTGGCGTTGATGCACGACTGGGCGTTGTTGAGCATCCGCGAGGTGACCGCGCCGTCGACGGCGGCGTCGAGATCGGCCGAGGGCATGACGATGAAGGCGTCGCTGCCGCCGAGTTCGAGCACGCTGGGCTTGACGTTCTGCCCGGCGCGGGCGCCGACCTGCCGGCCCGCGGGCTCGCTGCCGGTCAGGGTCACGGCCCGGACGCGGTCGTCGTCGATGATCGCTTCGATCTTGCCGGACCCGACCAGCAGCGTCTGGAAGACGCCTTCGGCGAAGCCGGCGCGGCGCAGGACGTCCTCGATGGCCAGCGCCACCTGGGGGACGTTGGACGCGTGCTTGAGCAGGCCGACGTTGCCGGCCATCAGCGCGGGGCAGGCGAAGCGGAACACTTGCCAGTACGGGAAGTTCCACGGCATGACCGCGAGCACCGGCCCGAGCGGTTCGTAGCGGGTGAAGACGTTCGCGTCGGCGTCCCCGACGTCGTGGGGCTCGTCGGCGAGCAGGGCTTCGGTGTGCTCGGCGAACCAGCGGCAGCCCTTCGCACACTTGGCGACTTCGGCCTTGGCGGAGGCGAGCGTCTTGCCCATCTCGAGGGTGGCGAGCCGGGCCAGCTCGTCGGTTTCGGCTTCGAGGATGTCCGCGGCCCGCCGCAGCCGCTCGGCACGCTCGGCGAAGGAGGTGCGGCGGTGCTCGCGGAAGGCGGCCGCGGCGCGCGCGATCTTCTGCTCGACCTGCTCGTCGGTGAGTTCGTCGAAGGTGCGCATGGTTTCCCCGGTGGCCGGGTTGACGGACGCGATGGCCACGGGTGGCCTCCTCGGATCGGGGTGCGGTTCGCGGTCCGGGTTCCCGGAGGCGCCGAGGGGAAACCTGAGGTGTTCGGGTGGTCTCGCCGTCCAGACGCGTCGGGCTTCCAGTGGGGCCGTCGCAGCGACCGCGTTGCGCGCGCCGAAAGTCGCCGTCGGCGCGGAGTGCGTCCGGCCCGGTTCGGTCGTCGATACCGGGCATGGCCGCCGTGCGGCGGTTACTGCTCAACGCCTGGTTCGGCTGGTCGTGGGCCGACCCGTCGGTCGCACTGGTCATCGCCGCGGTGGCGGTCAAGGAGCGCCGGCGGACTGCGTCGACTACCTGCCTAGGCTGCGGCGTGCCGCGCGGCGGCCTTTCCCTTGGTCACCGCGTCTTCGAGAGCCTTCGCGCGGGATGCTTCGGCTTTCGGGACGAGTGCGGCCATGGCCGGGTGGAGGTGGGCCCTGGTGAGTTCGGGGACGATGAAGTCGACCCTCATACCCATGGTGCCGCCGAGGACGGCCGTCAGGTAGTTCCGGACGTAGTCGGTGCCCTCGCGGGGTGTGCCGGGTTCGTAGGAGCCGCCGCGGCTGGCGACGACGTGGACCGGGGTGCCGGCGACCGACGAGCCGGCGCCGGCGGTCCGCTCCGCGATGACCACGTGGTCCAGCCACGCCTTCAGCGTCGAGGGGATCGTGAGGTTGTACATCGGGGCGGCGATGAGGACGACGTCGGCGCGCTCCAGTTCCTCGGCCAGTTCGACGCGCCGGGCGAAGGCGGTGGCCTGTTCCGGGGTGTGGGTGGCCGGGTCGGTGAATCCGGCTTCGGCGCCGGCGGTGCCGAGGTGGGGAATCGGCTCGGCGGCGAGGTCGCGGTAGACGACGGTGCCGTCCGGGTGCTGCTCGTCCCACGCCTCCCGGAAGGCGGCGGTGACCGGCCGGGAGGCGGAGACGGACTCCGGCCAGACGGACGTGTCCAGGTGCAGCAAGGTGGCCATGACGAACTCCTGATCTGGTGAACGGAAGGGAAAGGTGGTCAGACGCCGACGAACGTGACGGTCTCGTCCAGCGGAGCCCGGGGTGTGCGGCAAGAGTCGGCCGCGGCGTCCTCGAACCCGATCGACAGGCCGCAGAAGAGGAGGAGTTCCTTCGGCGGCGCCAAGATTTCTGCGACGGTCTCGTGGAACTTCGCCCACGCCATCTGCGGGCAGCTGTGCAGCCCTTCGGCGCGCAGCAGCAGCATGACGGTCTGCAGGTACATGCCGGCGTCGGACCACTGGGGCCGGCACAGGTCACGGTCGAGGTAGCAGAACAGCGCGGCCGGGGCGCCGAAGCAGTCCCAGTTCGCCTCCGGTTCCCACCGTGGCACCGGGCCGGGGTGGGACGGGAGAGCCGGAGGGCCTCGTGTCCGGGGACTTCGGGTCACCGTCGCTGCCGGACGCCTTTGGTCCTCCCGGCCGGGGACTTCCGGACCTGGGACCGCACGTGCGCGGCGAAGACGATCGGGGCATGGAGATCAGGATCAACACCAGCGGGAACGTCCACGGCGGCGACGACCTGGCCCAGCGCCTCGAAACCGAGCTGACGACGGTACTGGCGCGGTTCTCGGGGGAGATCGGCACCCTGCAGGTGCACGTCGGCGGCGACGCGAACCCCGGCAGCCGGCACCGGCGGTGCGTGCTGGAGGCGCATCCCGCCGGCCAGGCACCCGTCGTCGTCACGAACGAAGCCGGATCGGTGCTCGAAGCGTGCCACGGGGCTGCGCGCAAGCTGGAAAGCGTGCTCGAGACCAAGTACGGCCGGACCCGCCACCGCAAAGGCGGGGAGACGATCCGGCGGCCGCGGGCGCACCACTAGCGTCCGCGCCGGTCACCTCGCGAGCGGGCGTGGCGGCACGCCGGGACTGCGGCCGTCCGGCTTCACGGCACGCCCGATTCGGTCGCGTCGTCGGCGTCCGGCCGCAGGGCGATCCGCCGCCCGTCGATCCGGTCGAGGCCGATCCGCAGCAGACGGTCCCGCGGCGGGGGAGCCCACGAGCGCAGGCCGGGGCCGAACTGGGCCGCCACGATCGCGACGTCGGTGACCAGGGCGGCCACCCCGGTGACGATCACGCTCCAGCCGGTGTGGTCGCCGGGGTCGTAGGCGTCGGCCTCGAAGGTGACCGCCTGGCCGTCGATCCGGTCGGCCCAGGAGTTCCGGCCGGAGCGCAGCCAGACCGCGTCGCCGGTCACGGTGAAGTTGACCGGCCGGATCACCTGCCGCCCGTCGCGGACGAAGGCGACCCGGCCGAGCGGGACCGAAGCGAGCAGCGCGCGGCAACGGTCGTGACTCAACGCGTGGATCTGCGAAGTGCTCATCGGCGGCGTCCTGGGATAGCAGGTTCGGGTGAACCAGCCCAGGCTGCGCCGGGTGGCGCGGGAACCCCAGGGGCCGAGGTCACCGGGCGGCGGGACCGAAGTCCGCGGGCCCGGTAAGGCGTTCGTGAGCGCACTAGTGTCGCGCGTCGCAGGTTCTTCGACGTTCGGGCCGATGCGCCCCAAGGCAACCTTTGGGGCGGGTTGCGCCCGGGGCCGCTGTCAACCTTTCATCGGGCGCGTGGCGGCGCTGGTAGCCGGCTCAGCAGATCCGGGGCAGCTGCTCGCCGATCAGCATGTCGACCACCCGCGTCGAACCGACGAGAGTGCGGGCGAAGACACGAGCCGGTCCGCCGGGCGGGCCGACCATGCCGATCGCCCGCGCTTCGCGGCCGGCCGGGTCCGCGCGCATCGCCGCCAGTACGGCGTCGGCGGCCGCCGGGGCGACGAACGCGACCAGGCAGCCTTCGTTGGCCACGTGCAGGGGATCGAGGCCCAGCAGCTCGCACGCCGAGGCCACCGCGGCCGGCACCGGGAGCCCGGGCTCGTCGATCTCCACCGTCACGTCCGAGCTTTCGGCGAGCTCGTTCAGCGCCGAGGCGAGGCCACCGCGCGTCGGGTCGCGCAGGGCGTGGACGTCGTGGCCGCCCGCTTCGACCATCGCCGCGACGAGCCGGTGCAGCGGGCGGCTGTCCGAACGGATGTCCGCTTCGAAACCGAGGCCTTCGCGGACGCTGAGGATCGCCGTCCCGTGGGCGCCGATCGGGCCGGACAGCAGGACGACGTCGCCGGGCACACCGCCCGCCGCTGTGGGGGTCGCGGACGGCAGCCGCCTGCCGATGCCGGTGGTGGTGAGGTAGCAGCCGTCGGCGGCGCCGCGGCCGACCACCTTCGTGTCGCCGGTGACGACGCGGACGCCGCAGTCGCGCGCCGCGGCGGCCACCGAAGCCGTGATTTCGCGAAGCTCGGCGAGCGGCAGACCCTCTTCCAGCACGTACGCCAGCGTCAGCGCGATCGGTCGCGCGCCGCGCATCGCGAGGTCGTTGACGGTGCCGTGAACCGCCAGCGAGCCGATGTCGCCGCCCGGGAAGAAGCGGGGCGTGACCACGAAGCCGTCCGTGCTGACGACCAGCTCCCCGCCGATCAGCGCGGCGTCTTCGAGCGGGCCGGGCTCACCCAGCTCGCCGGCGATCACGGTCGTGATCAGATCGGCCATCAGCCGGCCGCCGGACCCGTGGCCGAGCAGGATTCGTTCGGTCTCGGTACCGGGGAGCGGGCAGGTGAGCCGCTCCGGGTCGATGGTGGTCATCGTGCCTCCACAGTGGACTTCCGGCGGCCCGCGTGGTGGAAGGCCGCGCACGTGCCTTCGGTGGACACCATCGGTGCGCCGAGCGGGGTGAGCGGGGTGCAGCGGGTGCCGTAGGCGGGGCAGTCGGTGGGGATCGCGGTTCCCCGCAGGATTAGCCCGGCAATGCAGTCCGGGTGCTCGACCGCGGGTGTCCCGCCGGTCGGGAAGCGCGCTTCGGCGTCGAAGGCGGCGAACTCGGGGGTGAGTACCAGCCCGCTCGCCGGGATCGGGCCGATCCCGCGCCAGGTACGCTCGCCGACCCGGAAGACCCGGCGCACGGCCTGCTGCGCGGCGGTGTTGCCCTCCCGCCGGACGGCCCGCGCGTACTGGTTCTCCACGGCCGCGCGCCCGGCTTCGAGCTGCTGCACCGCCATGACGATGCCTTCGAGCAGGTCCAGCGGCTCGAACCCGGTGACCACGATGGGCACCTGGTAGCGCTGGGCGATCGGCTCGTACTCGGTCCAGCCCATCACCGCGCAGACGTGCCCGGCGGCGAGGAAGGCCTGCACCTGGTTGTCGGGGGCGTCCAGGATCGCCGTGATCGCGGGTGGCACCAGGACGTGGCTCACCAGCACGGAGAAGTTTTCGAGATCGGTGGCGGCCGCGTGCAGCACGGCCATGGCGTTGGCCGGCGCGGTGGTCTCGAACCCGACGGCGAAAAAGACGACCTGCCGGTCCGGGTGCTCGCGGGCGATTCGGACCGCGTCCAGCGGGGTGTACACGACCCGGACATCGCCGCCGCGGGCCTTCACGCCGAGCAGGTCGCCCGCGGTGCCAGGCACCCGGAGCATGTCGCCGTAACTGGTGAAGACCACGTCCGGGCGGGCCGCGATGGCGACCGCGGCGTCGATCGTCGCCAGCGGGGTGACGCAGACCGGGCAACCGGGGCCGTGGATCATCCTGATGCCCGCCGGCAGCAGCTCGTCGATGCCCTGACGGACGAGCGTGTGCGTCTGGCCGCCGCAGACCTCCATGATTGCCCACGGCCGGGTGGCCGTCGCCCGCAGTTCGGCCAGCAGCCGGCGGGCCAGGACGGGGTCGCGGTACTCGTCGAGGTACTTCACGACGCGAACTCCGGCCCCAGTTCGCCGGCCAGTGCGTCGGGGATCGCGCGGAGCACGGCCAGCGTCCGGGCGGCTTCGGCCTCGTCGACCTGGCTGATCGCGAACCCGACGTGCACGATCACGTAGTCGCCCACCCCGGCTTCGGGGGTGTAGGCGAGGCACACCGGCCGCCGCACCCCGTCGAAGTCGACGGTGCCCATGAGCAGGGCCGGGCCGTCGGTCAGCGCGACGATCCGGCCGGGTACCCCGAGGCACACCGGGCTCACCTCCCGTTCATCCGGGCGCAGGCGATCGCTGCCTGGCCGTAGCTGATGCCGCCGTCGTTCATCGGGACGCGCGCACCGGTCAACGGCCGCAGGCCCGCGGCGGTGAGCCCGTCGACGACGTTCGCGGTGAGCAGGCTGTTCTGGAAGACGCCACCGCCGAGACAGACGACGTCGGTCCCCGCGGCGTCGGCGGCCTTCACCGCGAGCGTGACGACGACTTCGGCGATGGTGCGGTGGAACCGCGCGGCCACCTCCCCGGCCGGGACGTTCGCCGCGGACTGCAGTGCGTCGCGGAGGGTGGGGACCGGGTCGTACACCCAGAGGCCGTCCCGCTCGTGCAGCTCCCATTCGAGCGCTTTCCGCGCGTCGTACGGCAAGGCCGCCGCTTCCAGGCGGATGGCCGCTTCGCCCTCGTAGCTGTTGTCGTCGCAGAGGCCGAGCAAGGCGCTGACGGCGTCGAAGAGCCGTCCGGCGCTGGAGGCACGCGGACAGTTGACGTCCCGCGCGATCATGGTGCGGACGACCGCGAGTTCCTGACTGTCCACTCGGGTCAGCAGGGAGCCGGCGAGGTGTCCGGGCACGGTGTCGTCGAAAGATTCGGCCCCGTAGAGGTAACCCAGCGCCATCCGAGCCGGGCGCCGCACCGCGGCCGCGCCACCCGGCAGCGGGGCCGTGGCGAACCGGGCGAACCGCCGGAACTCCCGGTAGCCCGCGAGCAGGACTTCACCACCCCAGAGCGTTCCGTCGTCGCCGAGCCCGAGCTCGTCGAGCGCGACCCCGACGAACGGTGTCGAGACGCCGTGTTCCGCGGCGGTCGCCGCGACGTGGGCGTGGTGGTGCTGCACACCGATCCGGCGTCCGGCGGGCCAGCGCCGGGCGTGCTGCGTGGACAGGTAGCCCGGGTGCAGGTCGTGGGCGCACCACACCGGTTCGGCGTCGAGCCAGCGGACCAGGTCCGCGGCGGTGCATTCGAACGCGGCGAGCGTGCGGGCGTCCTCCAGGTCCCCGGTGTGCGGGCCGAGGTGGGCCAGGCCGTCGCGGGCGAGCGCGCAGGTGTGCTTGAGCTGCGCGCCGAGGGCCAGCAGCGGTTCCGGGGCCGCGAAGGGCAGCGGCAGCGGCGCCGGCGCGTACCCGCGGGCCCGCCGGATCGTCGTGGTGCGGCTGTGCCGGGGCCGCACGACGGAGTCGTCGGATCGGGACCGGATCGGCCGGTCGTGGGCGAGGACGCCGTCGGTCACCGGCCCGAGGGTGGCGAGCGCCTCGGCGTCGTCGACGACCATCGGGCCGCCCGCGCGGTTGCCGCTCGTGACGACCAAGGGACGGCGGAGCTCGGCCAGCAGCAGGTGGTGCAGCGGGGTGGTCGGGAGGAACACGCCGATCTCGGCGAGGCCGGGTGCGATGCCCTCGGCCAGCGGTGCGCCGGGGCGGCGGGGGAGCAGGACGATCGGCGCCGCGGCCGAAGTGAGCACGGCGGCAGCTTCATCGTCCACTTCGGACAGCAGACGGACGTCCCCGAGGCTGCCGGCCAGAACGGCGAGCGGCTTGGCGGGCCGGTCCTTGACCTGCCGGATCCGGCGCACCGCGGACTCGTCGTCGGCGTCGCAGACCAGCTGGTAGCCGCCGAGCCCTTTGACCGCGACGATCCCGCCGCCCGCGACGACGGTGCAGGCGGCGGCGAGGGCGTCTTCGCTGTGCACGTCCGGCGTCCAGCTCAGTCGCGGACCGCACGTGGGGCAGGCGATGGGTTCGGCGTGGAACCGCCGGTCCGCCGGGTTCCGGTACTCGGCCGCGCACGCCGCGCACAGCGGGAACGAGTGCATGGTGGTCCGGCTGCGGTCGTAGGGCAGCCGCTCGAGGATGGTCGCGCGCGGGCCGCAGGCGGTGCAGGTGAGGAACGGGTAGCGGTAGCGGCGGTCGGCCGGGTCGAACAGCTCGCGGACGCAGTCGGCGCAGGTCGCCAGGTCCGGGGGCACCTCACCGCCGCGGCCTTCGACGCTGGCCGCGACACGGAAGCCGGGGCCGAGCGTCACCCGGTCGGTCAGCCTGGTGACGTCGATGCCGGTGACACGGGCCTGCGGTGGCGCACAGGTGGTGAGCCCGGCGACGAAGTCGGCCACCCGGCCGCCCGCCGCGCGGATCACGACGTGGCCCCCGGCGTTGCGCACGTCGCCGCCGACGCCCAGCTCGGTGGCCAGGCGGTGGACGAACGGCCGGAACCCGACACCCTGCACGGTTCCGCGCACGTCGATCCGCACCCGGTCACCGCCCGGTGTCTCCGCCATCCCGCCTCCCGCGTCCGGACCACACGGTTCCCCTCCGGGCCGTCCGGCGGACAGGGCACGAAGTACCCGTGGCGGTGACCTTCGGCCCTAGGCCCGTTCGCGGCACCGCCGGTTCAGTGGCTCCCGGGAGGTCCGGATGACGAGCGACGGCACGGTGACGATCGACCTCGCGGGACTCGGCGAGCTGGTGGACGCGCTGATCCGCGACGGCTACCGGGTGATCGGGCCGACCGTGCGCGACGACGCGATCGTGCTCGCCGAGCTGGACTCGGCCGGGCAGCTCCCGGCGGGGTGGGGCGTCACCACGGGACCGGGCTTTTACCGGCTCCGCCGGCGCGCCGACGGTGCCCTGTTCGGGCACTCGGCCGGACCCCAGGGCTGGAAACGCTGGCTCCACCCGCCGCGTCGAAAGCTCTTCGAAGCCACCGCGGACGGCCGGTTCACGGTCGAGGAGCCCCAGCAGCCGCGTTACGCGTTCCTCGGCGTGCGCGGGTGCGATCTCGCCGCGATCGCCGTCCTCGACCGCGTGCTGGGCGACGGCGCACACCCCGATGGCTCGTACCGGCGTCGCCGTGCCGAGCTGTTCATCATCGCCGCCAACTGCACCGAGCCGGGCGAAGTGTGCTTCTGCGCGTCCATGGGCACCGGCCCCGCGGCCGGGCCGGGGTACGACCTGGGCCTCACCGAGCGCATCGACGAAGACGGGCACCGCTTCGTCGTCGACGTCGGCAGCCCGGACGGCGCCCGCCTGCTGGCCCAGGTCGGCACCCGGCCGGCCCGCGGTGCCGAAGTCCGCGCGGCACGGGAAGCCGTAGCCGCCGCCGCGGACCGGATGGGCCGGGCCATGCCGGCCGTCGAGCTGCCGTCGGTGATTCGGGAAAGCCGGGAGTCCCCGCTGTGGGAGGAGGTCGCGAGCCGCTGCCTCACCTGCGCCAACTGCACCATGGTGTGCCCGACGTGCTTCTGCACCACCACCGAGGACGTCACCGACCTATCCGGCGAGCACGCCGAACGCCACCAGCGCTGGGCGTCCTGTTTCGAGTTGGACTTCTCCTACGTGCACGGCGGCAGTGTCCGGATCTCCGGGGCGAGCCGTTACCGCCAGTGGTTCAGCCACAAGCTCGGCACGTGGCACGAGCAGTTCGGGATGTCCGGTTGCGTCGGCTGCGGCCGGTGCATCGCCTGGTGCCCGGCGGGGATCGACATCACCGAGGAAGCGGCGAAACTGGCCGGGGGCTGCTCGTGACGGCCGAAGCGATGGTGCCGGTGCCGTACCGGGTCGCCGGACGGGTCGTGGAGACCGCCGACTCGGTGACCGTCCGGCTGGAGCCGGTCGGCGAACCGGTGCCGGAAGCGCGGCTCGGGCAGTTCATGATGCTGTACGCCCACGGGATCGGCGAGGTGGCGATTTCGGTCAGCGGTCCTGGGCCGATGCACACCATCCGCGCCGTCGGCGCGGTCAGCCGGGCGCTGCACGACCTCTCCCCGGGCCGGGTGGTCGGTGTGCGCGGTCCGTACGGCACGAGCTGGGACGTCGAGGACGCGGCCGGGCACGACGTCGTGATCGTCGCCGGCGGGGCCGGACTGTGCCCGCTGCGGCCGGTGCTCACCGCGGTCCTCGACGACCGGGCCCGGTACCGCAGGCTGGTCGTCGTGGCCGGGGCCCGTACTCCGGCGGAGTTCCTGTTCCCGCACGAACTGGACGCTTGGGCACGGCGGCACGACGTCGAGGTGCTGCGGACCGTCGACCGCCCGGCCGAGGGCTGGACCGGGCCGGTCGGCTTCGTGACGGAGCCGCTGTCGGCGTTGAAGCTCGACCCCGGGCAGACCCGCGCGTTCCTCTGCGGTCCGGAGCCGATGATGCGCGCCTGCGCGGAAATCCTTCTGGCGAAGGAA
The DNA here is from genome assembly GCF_053605405.1 of Amycolatopsis sp. NPDC003861. NCBI lineage: Bacteria > Bacillati > Actinomycetota > Actinomycetes > Pseudonocardiales > Pseudonocardiaceae > Amycolatopsis > Amycolatopsis sp. NPDC003861. The sequence continues at coordinate 64,226 of NZ_JBSGJD010000007.1, read as the reverse complement.
GTTCCCGCCGCGGCGATCCGGGTTTCTCTGGAACGCGCGATGAAGTGCGGCATCGGGCTGTGCGGCCACTGCCAGCTCGGGCCGCTGCTGGTCTGCCGGGACGGCCCGGTCGTCGACTACACCGTCGCGGGCCCGCTGCTCGCCGTGAAGGAGCTGTGATGACGACGCCGACGCTGGCCGTCTGGAAGTTCGCCTCCTGCGACGGCTGCCAGCTGACCCTGCTCGACTGCGAAGACGAACTGCTGGAGCTGGCCGGGCGGGTGCGCATCGCGCACTTCCTCGAGGCGTCCAGCGCCGTAGTCCCCGGTCCGTACGACGTGTCGCTCGTCGAAGGGTCGATCACCACCCCGGCCGACCTGCACCGCATCCAGGAGGTGCGGGCCGCCTCGAAGGTGCTCGTCACGATCGGGGCCTGCGCGACGGCGGGAGGGGTCCAGGCCCTGCGGAACTTCGCCGACGTCCGGGAGTTCGCCTCGATCGTGTACGCGCACCCGCAGTACATCGACACGCTGGCGACGTCGACGCCGGTCGCCGCGCACGTCCCGGTGGATTACGAGCTGCACGGCTGCCCGATCGACCGTGGCCAGCTGCTCGGCACGATCACCGCGCTGCTCGCCGGGCGCGCGCCCGACCTGCCGGACACCAGCGTCTGCACCGACTGCAAGCGCCGCGGGCTCACCTGCCTGCTGGTCGCCGGCGACACGCCCTGCCTCGGCCCGGTGACCCGCGCGGGCTGCGGCGCGCTCTGCCCGGGCGTCCACCGCGGCTGCTTCGGCTGCTTCGGGCCGATGGCGAAACCCAACACCCCGGTGTTGATCCCGTTGCTGCGTTCGCGCGGGATGAGCGAGGACGACGTCGACCGCGTCTTCAGCACCTTCACCGTCACGGAAACGCGCCGGGAGGAACCGTGAGCCACCGCAGCCGGCAGCTGAAGGTCAGCTCGCTGGCCCGGGTCGAAGGCGAAGGCGCGCTGCGCGTGCGGATCGCCGACGGGCGGGTCGAACGGGCCGAGCTGAACATCTACGAGCCACCGCGGTTCTTCGAGGCGTTCCTGCGCGGCCGGGCGCACACCGAGCCGCCGGACATCACCGCCCGGATCTGCGGCATCTGCCCGGTGGCCTACCAGACCAGCGCGTGCAACGCGATCGAAGACGCCTGCGGCGTCACCCTCGACCCCGGGATCGCCGCCGCACGGCGGCTGCTCTACTGCGGTGAATGGATTTCCAGCCACGCCCTGCACATCTACCTGCTGCACGCCCCGGACTTCCTCGGCCACCCGGACGCGATCAGCCTCGCCACCCGGCACCGCGACGTCGTCGAACGCGGCCTGGCGCTGAAGAAGGCGGGGAACACGCTGCTGGAGACCATCGGCGGCCGCGCGATCCACCCGGTCAACGTCCGGGTCGGCGGCTTCTACTCGCTGCCCACGCGCGCGGACCTCCGCCCGCTCGCCGAAACACTGCGGCGGGCCCTCGACGACGCCCTCGCGACCGTGCGGTGGACCGCCGGGTTCGACTTCCCCGACGGGGAACTGGACGACGACCTCCTGGCCGCGGCCGAGCCGGGCCGCTACGCCATCGCGGATGGCAGCCTGCACACCACCTCCGGTCTGGCGTTCACCCCGCGCGAATTCCCGGAGCACGTCGTCGAAACCCATGTCCCGCATTCGACGGCGTTGCACGCCTCACTCGACGGCCACCGCTACCTGACCGGGCCGCTCGCGCGCTACACCCTCAACTCGGCCCAGCTGCCCGAGACCGCCCGGCAGGCCGCGGCCGAGGCCGGTTTGGGGCCGGCGTGCCGCAACCCGTTCCGCAGCATCCTCGTCCGCGGGGTCGAGATCGTGTACGCGATCGAGGAAGCGCTGCGGATCATCGAGGCGTGGGAACGTCCGCCACGCGCCTTCGTCGAGGTACCTCCGCGCGCCGGAACCGGCCATGGAATCAGCGAAGCACCGCGAGGTACGTTGTACCACCGTTACGAACTCGGCCCCGACGGGCTGCTCCGCGCCGCGACCATCGTCCCGCCGACCTCGCAGAACCAGGCCGCGATCGAAGCCGACCTGCGACGGGTGGTCGAAGACCACCTCGACCTCGACGACGCCGAGCTGACCACCCTGGCCGAACGCACGATCCGCAACTACGACCCCTGCATTTCGTGTGCCGCGCACTTCCTCGACATCACCTGGGAGGGCCGGTGACCCGGGCGGTCGTCATCGGCGTGGGCAACGAGTACCGGCGTGACGACGGCGTCGCCGTGGCCGTGCTGGACGCGCTGGACGCGGACCCGATCCCCGGCGTCCGTACGGTGCTGTGCGACGGCGAACCGGCCGCCCTGCTCGAAGCCTGGTCCGACGTGGACACGGCGGTGATCGTCGACGCCGTGCTGTGCGAGCCGTCCACCCCGGGTCGCGTGTGGACGTCCACTGTGGATGGCTGGCCGCCCCGGGCGAGCTCGGCGAGCTCGCACGCATTGGGCATCCCGGACGCCATCCGGCTCGGGGCGGCGCTCGGCCGGGTGCCGAAGGAGCTGGTGGTGTACGCGGTCGAGGCGGCGGAGCTCGACCTCGGGACCGGCCTCACCCCGGCGGTGCGGGCCGCCGTTCCCGAGGTCGTCCGCGCGGTGCGGGACAGGCTGACGTCACCTCTCGATGCCTGATCGGGTAAGGGACGCCGATCCGTCGCCGGTCGCGACGCCTCCTCGGGGCACCCGCGGAACCTGGGGCTTCTTCGGCGGCGTCGAAGGCGGCGCGGTTTTCGGGACGACGGTGAAGATCGCGGTGAGCGTGCGGTACGCGATCAGGCCGTTGCCGCCCCGGCCTTCGCAGCGCACCGACACCGAGTACCGGCCCGGCGGCACGGTCCGCACGGTCGCGGCCAGCTCGGCGGTCGAGCGGAGGGCGTCCACTGTCCCCGCGACGGTCAGCGCCGACGATTCGACGGGCAGCAGTGGCCGGAAGAAAAACGGCTGTTCCTCCGGGCACTCCACCCGGACTGCGACCTGGCTGCCGGCGGGGCCTCTGGCCGGTTGCACGGCGAGCCTGCCGTCGGATCCGGCGGTCGCCGCCGGGGAAAGGCCGAGCAACAGCGCGGTCGTCGTCAGCACGATGGCTCTGGACTGACGGAACATGGCCCTCCTTTTCGTTCGTATCCGCTGCCGGCGCCGTCCGGTCAGGGTTTCAGCTTGGCGTAGGCGATGATGTTGTCCCGGTAGCTGTGCACCGTCCGGTCGAAGCTGCCGCCGCAGGTGATCAAGCGGAGCTGGGGGTCCGGCGTGTCGCCGTAGACCGCATCGGACGGGAACTCGTCCTTGTCGACCTTGTCCACCCGGGACACCACGAAGGTGAGCGTGGTGCCGTCCTTGCGGGCCACCAGGACCGGGTCGCCGGGCACGAGTTCCCGGAGCCGGTAGAACACGCCCTTCTGCCGGTTGCCGTCGACGTGGCCGACGATCACCGCCGGGCCGTTCTCCCCGGGCGTGGGACCCAGGGCGTACCAGCCGGCCTGCATCGGCCGGCTGACCGGCGGCACTTCGAGGGTGCCGTCCGGGTTGAGGCCCAGCGGAACGAGGGTGGACTGCGCGCCGATGCGCGGGATCGCCACGGACACCGGCTCCGCCCGCGGCAGTCCGGGCGTGGTCTTGACGGACGGCGCACTGCTCGCCGGTACCGGCGGGCAGGGGCGGCCACCGGTTCGTGGTGCCGCCCGGCGGTCAGCACCGCGAGGACCACGGCTGCCAGGAGCAGCGCGCCCCGGCGACCGTGTGCCCAGCGCTGACGAGTCATGCGCCCGGGCCGTCGGGCGCGGTGCCGCCGCCCCCGGTCTCCACGCCGCCCTTGGGCACCGGCCGGGCCGGGGTCTTGGGCGTCGAGGTGACGGTCTTGGTGGGTCCGGTCGAGGTGGTCGCGGTCGTGCCGGTGGTGCTCGTCGGCTTGGTCGTGGCCGTGGTGGAGGTCGACGTGGTCGTGGTCGTCGGCGGCTGGACGGCCGAGACCGGGCCCGCCGCGACCAGGAAGCCCGTGAGCGCAACGCCGACGGCCGCGGCGATCGCCGATTTCACCGGGAATTTCGGCATGAGGTGAGCTCCCTTCCGGTGGCGTGTTCCGGCATCCGCAGAGTCGCGCCGGCGGGCGTTCCCGGAAAGCGAACAAAGTCCTCGCTTGCCGGGGAAAGTCCGTATCCGCCGAACTGGACGGGGTGGTGAGGGCGTGGCATCGTGGCCGGATCAGCGCTCCGGAGGTGGCGATGGACAGCACCGAGGATGCTGCACCGGCGATCGTCCACCTCGGCGACGGGCGGGCCGTCGAGGTCGACCTGCTCACCCCGGCGGACGCCGCCGAGCTCGGGTCGGCGATCGAACACGCCGACCCGGAGACGCTGTACCGCCGATTCTGCGGCCCGCCGCCCCGGGTGACGCCGAAACTGCTTCGCCGGCTGACCGAGCTGGATTACGACCGCCGTTACGCCCTCGTGGCGCGCGCCCCGGACGGGCACGGGGTGGGCATCGCGCGGTACGAGGCCACCGCCGAACCCGGGGTCGCGGACATCGCCGTCGTGGTGGATCCGGCATGGCGGCGCGTCGGCCTGGCCACCGCGCTCGTCCGGATGCTCGCCGAAGCGGCCGTGGCGCACGGGTTCACCACGTTCACCGCCACCTACCTGGCCGACAACGTCCCGGTCGCCGAGCTGCTCGACGAGGCGGGCGGTCGCCGGGTGATCGCCCACGGGATCGGCGAGGCCGTCGTCGCGCTGGACCCGTGACGGAGAGGTGACCGAGGCTGCTCAGTCCCCGGTCCGGTCCGCCTGCCGGAGGACGAGGACGGTGACTCCGGCGACGGCGATGACCAGGCCGGCACCCGACCACCCCCACCAGCCGGGCCGCACGCGGTCGCCGAGCAGGAGGATGGCGAGCGACCCCGGGAAGAAGACCTCGGTCATCGTGACGATCGCGCTCGGGACGGCCGGGGTGCCCCGGCGCAACGCGGTGGCGTACAGCGCGACGCCGACGATCGCGAAGGCGATGGTCACGAAGGTCAGGGGCTGCCCCAGGAGCGCGTCCACGCTCGAGGTGGCACCGGGATCCCGCATGAGGGCGCGGATCGCGAGCACCGCACCGCCGTAGGCGCAGCCGGCGAGGACGGACCGGGCGACGGTGCCCCACCGGACCGCGGCGGCCGCCCCGGCGAGCACGGACACGAGCAGGGCCAGCAGGACGACGAGGACCACCGGCGGCGGGGCGGTCCACCCGGTGTCCCGCGTCGCGCCCGCGGCGACCAGGCCGAGCCCGAGCGCGGTGGTCGCGATTCCGAGCAGATCCGCTCCGCGCAGTGCCGATCGCAGGACGGCGTGCCCCAGGAGCACGGCGAACGCTGTCTGCGTAGCGACGAGCGACTGGACCGCGAACACCGGCAGGAACCGCAAGGCGAACACGGTCAGTCCCCAGCCGAGGAGGTCGACCGTCAAGCCGGCCGCGTAGCGCAGGCCGCGTCCGAGCCAAGGGGAGCCGGTGCGCTGCGACGCGGTCGCCAGCATGACGGTCGCGGTGCCGTCGAGAAGGGCCGCGAGCACGGCGGCCGCGAAACCGAGTGCCGCGCCCGCGCCGCCGGTCACCTCCGCACCGCGATCCGGGCTGTCACTGCCAGGTCCTCTCCGTCGCGACGAGCAGGCCCTCTTGGTACGCGCCGGGTCCGCCCGGCCTGAAGGGCCGAAAGGCACCTCCGGCGCGGACCTCGGGAGCGGTGGGCGGGACGAGGACCATCGGCCTGCCGCTGGAGGACGGACGACTCTACGGATCGCCGGCACGCTCCCGCGAAGCTGCCCCTATGCGGACGTACGAGATCCAGGCCGGGAACCGGAACGAACAGCCGACGGCGGTGGCGGAAGCGGTCTTGGACGTCGCGGGAATCGGAGCCTGGCTCGGTCGGCAGTACGCGACGATCGCGGGGGTCCTGACCGCGCAGGGCCGGGTGCCCGCCGGACCGCCGTTCGCGCGTTACCGCCGGGAACCCGACGGCCGGTTCCACGTCGAGGCGGGGTTCCCCGTCGGTACCCCCATCGCGCCGGTCGACGGCGTCCGGCCGTCGACCCTGCCGGCCGGCCCGGTCGTGGAAACGGTCCACGTGGGGCCGTACGACACGATGGAACCCGCCTACGGCGCGCTGGCTTGCTGGGTGCACGAGCACGACGGTGAACTCGCCGGCGCGGCCTGGGAGGTCTACCTGACCTCTCCGGAAGCCCAGTCCGATCCCGGGACGTGGTGCACGGAAGTCGTCCAGCCGTACCGGATCCACTGAGCCGTCCGCGCCCGGCCGGGTGGCGGGGAAACAATTCCGGGGGGATGTGTGGAAACAACGGCACACTGCGACGGCCGACGCGTTCCGCGGCCGGACACCGAACTCATCCGGCGCGCGGTGGGCGGTGACCCGGCGGCGAAAGCGCTGTTCCGGCTGCTGCGGCCGATCGTGCTCGGCTACTGCCGGCAACGGCTCCGCGAGACCGGGGCGGCCGAGGCGGAGGACTGCGTCCAGGAAGTCATGGTCGCCGTCCTTTCGGCGTTGCCGGACTACCCGTACGGGCCCGACATGTTCCTCGTCTGGGTGTTCGGTATCGCGGCGCACAAGGTCGCGGACTGCCACCGCTCCCGGCACAACAGCCGGGAGCAGCTCGTGCCCTCGGCGGAGGCGCAGCTGGCCCGGACGTCCCGGTCGGCGCCGGCCGCGAGTGAGGAGTTCGCCCGGCTCGAGCAGGAGCGGCGGGTGGGACGGCTGTTGCGGCGGCTTCCCGGACCGCACCGGGAGGTGCTCGCGCTGCGGCTGGCCTTCGGGTACTCCGCCGAAGAGACGGCGCGGCTGCTGGAGATGCCCAGCGCCGGCGCGGTCCGCGTGGCGCAGCACCGTGCGCTGCAGCGGATCCGGCGGCTGGCGCACGGTACCTCGTGACGTTCCGGTCGTCCTCGTCGCGAGCCCGGCCCCGAGGAGTGCTCAGCGGCCTGGGCCTTCTGTGGCCGGTGCGGAGCTGAACTGGCCCTGCCAGGTGGCCTGGGCGCCGGAGTCACCGATGCGGTAGACGTCGAAGACCGCCGCGCCGGCGGCCGCGACGGACAGCACCGCGACCACCACCGTGACCGTCGTCGACGCCGGGGCCAGGAACGCGCGGCCCGAGCGCCCGGTTTCGCGGCGTCGCCACCACACGAGCAGGGCCAGGACCGCGACCGGGATCGCCACCCAGATCGCCGTGTCGCCGAGCTCGGTGTGGGTGCGCACCAGCGGGGTCCGCGCGACCCGCCGTTCGAGCCATTCGCCCGCTTCGGTGGTGATCGGAACCAGGATCACGACGAGAACCGACAGGATCGCGTTCGGGCCGGCGAGCTTGGCGCGCGCGGCCGGCCACAGCGCGCTGAGGACCAGGAGCAGGGCGGACAGCGGGAGCAGCACGACGATCGCGTGCACGAGCAGGATGTGGGCGGGCAGGCCGTTGACGGTGGTCATGATGTCCTTTGTGGAGGGAGGCGGGGGACTGGCGGAGATGTCCTCACGGGGCACGGGCGAGTGCGGCGACCTCGTAGCCGGGCGCCCGGGTGGCGACCCACTCCGCGATGTCCTCACCGCCGCGGGCGAAGGCGGCGGTGGCGAACACGTCGGCCCACAGGAGCGTCGGCCCGGTGACCGTGACGGCGAGCAGCCCACCGGGGTGGGTGCCGGTGTGGGGATCGACGATGTGGTGGCCGCGGGCGGCCGTTCCGGACGTGGCGACGCCGCCGGTGCGCAGCTCGAGGATGGCCAGGAACGCAGCCGGATCCGCAGGGTCTCCGACGGCGACCCGCCACGGTGGCGCGGTCGTGACGCCGACCCGGGCGGCGATGTCGCCGCCGACGTTGAGGTAGTGGTCGAACCCGCGCAGCCCGGCGAGGTGCGCGGTGGCTTGTTCGGTGGCCCAGCCCTTCACCAGGCCGGACGGGTCGAAGCCGCCCGGCAGCCATGCGTCGAAGTAGCCGTCCGTGCGTTCTCGTGCTTCGTCGCACAGCGCCAGGACTTCGGTGAGCCACGGGTGCCGGTCGTCGCGGGGGAGCTCGCCGCGGCGGAGGGCGCTGACCTGGCTGTCCGGCCGGTAGGTGCTGAACAGCTCGTCGGCGGCCCGCAGGTGCCCGAACACCGCGGCCACGGCCGGTTCGACGGCGGGCTGGGAGTCGATGCGCCGGCCGCGCAGGTGCAGGCTGGCCTGGGTGCCCATGACGGGCCGCGTCCAGGACCGCCGGGGTGCGGTCGTCACCGGTGGGCCTGGTCGATCGCCGACTGCAGGGACTGCTGGTAGCCCTCGGAGGTGTAGGTGGCGCCGCTGACCGTGTCGATCTGCGCGCTCTGGGCCCGCAGGACTTCCTGGTTCAGTGCCGGCACGGCCTCGGAGTTGATCCGGACGTCGCGGCCGCTCTCCTGCGGGTAGTCGATCGCGTCCGCCGCGGTGATGCGGCCGCCCGCGACCGTGATGCGGACCCGGACCGGGCCGTAGCGGGTGTCGGCGGCGTCGCCGGTGAACGTCCCGTCACCGGCCGAACCGCTGCTCGCCGTGGGTGGGCTCGCGGTGCGCGACGGCTGCGTCCGGCCGGTCGCGACGGGCGTGGCGTCCGTGCTGGTGCGGTAGCTGAACAGCAGCACGACCACGGACACGGTCGCGGCGGCGGCGATGGCGATCCGGCGCATCGAATTCTCCTTCCTCACCAGGCGAACCGCTCGTGGTGGACGCGGTCGGCGGGGACACCGGCGCGGCGGGCGCTGTCGAGCACGGCGCCGGTCCAGGCGTCGGGGCCGCAGACGTAGACGTCGTGGTCGGCGATGTCGGGCACGAGGTGGCGCAGCACCTGCTCGTCGGGCACCGGGGCGTAGCCGGCGGGCAGCCAAGACGCGCGGTCGCGGGAGCGGCGGCCGGGCAGGTAGTGGATCCGGATGCCGCGGCGGGCGGCGAGGTCGTCGAGTTCGGCCCGGAACAGCAGGTCCGCTGGGTGGCCGGCGCGGAAGAACAGCACGGCTTCCCCCGGCCGGTAGGGGAGTTCCTCCAGCAGCGCGCGCAACGGCGTGATCCCGATGCCGGAGGCGAACAGGGCGATCTTCCGTCCTTTGCGGACAGTGGCGGTCAGCCGGCCGTAGGGACCTTCGAAGAATGCCCGCGTGCCCGGCGGCAGGGTGGCGAGGCGGCGGCTGCCCGGGCCGAGGTCCTTCGCGGTGATCCGCAGCCGGTGTCCGTCCGGTGCGGCGGAGAGCGAGAACGGCTTGCCCCGGGTCCAGCCGGGCCCGGAGGGGAACCGCCAGACGCAGAACTGGCCCGCGGCGGTGGGGAGCCGGTCGAGGTCACGGCCGCGCAGGTACACCGAGACGACCCCGCGGCCTTCGGGCACGACCTCGTCGACGACCAGCCGGTGCCGCGCGTTGAGCCACACCGGCCGCCCTACGCGGAACACGAGCACCGCGCCCGCCGCCGCGGCGTAGGCGGTCCACCAGAACGCCGTCGCGACCGGGGACGTGGAGAAGTCGGCGCCGGTCCAGAGCTGGTGCGGCAGGGCAAGCCCGGCGCCGAGGTAGGCGTACAGGTGCAGCAGGTGCCAGGACTCGTAGCGCAGCCGCCGCCGGGCCGCGCGCACCGACGTCGCGGCGACCATGCCGAGCGCGGCGGTCCCGGCGGCGGCCAGGAGCATGCCGGGGTAGGTGGTCACCAGTGTCCACGCCTCGGCCAGGACGCCACTGCGGTCGGTCGCCGCGTAGCCCAGGGTGATGAGGACCAGGTGCGCGGCCAGCAGCGTGATCGAGGTGAAGCCGACGAGCCGGTGACGCCGGGCCAGTTCGTCCTGACCGTAGCTGCGCTCGACCCACGGGATGCGCGCCATCAGCAGCAGCTGCAGCAGCAGGAGATCCGCCGACAGCAGCCCGGTGAGCCGTCCGGTGGAGGTGAAGAAATCGGTGGCGAGGTCCTGCAGGCCACGGCCGGACACCCAGAGCGCGACGACGAACAGCACACTCGCCCAGGCGGTGAGCCCGGCGATGTCGCGCCACCACCCGCGGACCGTGGGCCGCGCGAGACGGCGGGTGGTAAGCGTGGTGGCGGACATCGGGCTCCTCAGGTGATCGCTACGGGATTCACCCTTCCGAAGCCCGGTTAGCCGTCGACGTGACGAGGGTGAGAGTTCGGTAAGAGCCGATCCGCGCCGACGGTGAACCCGACCACCGCGCCGCCGCCCGGGCGCGGCTCGGTGAAGACCGAGCCGCCGTGGGCCAGCGCGATCTCCCGCACGATGGCCAGGCCGAGGCCGGAGCCGGGCAGGCCGCGGGCGCCGTCCGCGCGGTGGAAGCGGTCGAACACCCGGGCCGCGTCGTCGTCGCCGATGCCCGGGCCGCGGTCGAGCACCTCGACGCGACCATCGCGCACGACGGCTTCGATCGGCCCCTCCGGCGCGAACTTCACGGCGTTTTCCAGCAGGTTCGTCACCGCGCGTTCCAGGGCTTTCGCCTGGCCGGTCACTGCGGACGCGTCGGTTTCGACGGTGATGGCACGCCCCGACCGTCGCCGGACGCGTTCGGCGGCGCGTTCGGCGACCTCGTCCAGCCCGACCGGCGCCGGTTCCTCGGCCTCGTACCGGCGGGTGGCCAGCTCGACGAGCTCGTCGACCAGGTGGGTCAGCTCGCGGGTCTCCCCGTCGACGTCGTCGAGCAGGCGGGCGCGGGAGTCCGGGCTGAGCTCGGCGAACCGGCGCAGGACACTGGCGTTGGTGCGAAGGCTGGTCAGGGGCGTCCGCAGCTCGTGGGCGGCGTCCTGGACCAGGCGTTCCTGGTCGGCTCGGGCGTCGGCGAGGCGGCCGAGCATCCGGTCGAACGACGTCGCGAGCCGGCCGACCTCGTCGCGGCCGCCGGTGGGGACGGCGACGTCGTCGAGGCGGCCGTCGCTGACCTGCTCGGTGACGTCGGTCAGCCGGACCAGCCGGCGGGTGATCTGCCGGGCCAGCAGCCACCCGGCCAGGGCCGCGACGGCCAGGACCAGCGCGCTGACGCCGGTGATCCGGGCGGCCAGGCCCTTCAGGACGTGCCGGGATTCGTCGACGTCGATGCCGAGCTCGATGGCGCCGCGGCCGGGCCCGAGGGCCACGGTGATCACCCGGTAATCGTCGCGGCCCGCGGTGAAGTCGTCGTAGCGGTGGTCGCCGAGGGATCCGGTGGCGGCCAGTGCCCGATCGGCGTCGGCGACGGGGAGGCGCACCGGGCGGCCGCCGAGCGGCCGGGTGGTGCCGTCCGGGGCGATGGCTTGCGCCACCATGGGCTGGGCCTCGTCGTGGTCGTCGTCATCGGGCCCGCGGGTGACCGGGCTCGGCGCGAGGACCTGCGTCGCCCCGGCGGCGATTTCCGCCGACGTCGTGAGCAGTGACCGGTCCAGCTCGGCGTCGATCCGCTGGGACGCGGCCTGGTAGCTGAAGACCCCGACGAGAATGGCCGCCGCCGCACCGACTCCGGCGAACGCGATCGCGAGCTTGCTGCGCAGGTTCATGCCGGCCGCACCGAGTAGCCCACCCCGCGGACGGTGTGGATCAGCCCGGTCGCCCCGGCCTGCTCCAGCTTGCGGCGCAGGTAGCCGATGTAGACGGCGAGGTTCTTGGAGTCCGCGCCGAATTCGTAACCCCAGATCCGCTGGTAGATGGTGGTGCGGTCGAGCACGATCCCGGCGTTGCGGACGAGTAGTTCCAGCAGGTCGAACTCGGTTTTCGACAGTGTGATCTCGGTGCCCTGCCACCACACCCGCCGCGCCGCCGGGTCGACCGCGAGTTCACCCAGCCGCAGCGTGCGCCGCGCTTCGGGCTCGCCCGACGTGCGGCGGAGCAGGGCTCGCAGCCGCGCGAGGAGCTCGTCGAGTTCGAACGGCTTGGGCAGGTAGTCGTCGGCCCCGGCGTCCAGCCCGGCCACCCGGTCGGGGGTTTCGACGCGGGCGGTGAGCATCAGGATCGGCGTCGGGTCGCCTTCGGCCCGCAGCACGCGGCAGACGCCGAGGCCGTCGACGCCGGGCATCATCACGTCGAGGATCAGCACGTCGAATTCGTCGCGCCGGGCCGTGGCGAGGGCGCTGACGCCGTCGGTTACCTCGGTGACGTGGTAGCCCTCGAGGTCGAGGGCCCGGACGAGGGACTCACGGATGGCGCGGTCGTCGTCGGCGAGCAGGACGCGGTGAGGCATGGCCGCCATGATGCCCGCGCGCGGGCTTCGCGTCTCGCCGGGTGTTCGGAACACCCTCGGACGGTTAGCGGCGGGTAAACGATCGCCCGGGCCGGGCGAACCGCTCCGTGGTCACTTTCTCGGTTTCCGGAATACTCCGGGGAATTCTCCTCCGTTCGGTGGCTCCGCCGTCCGTGCGCGGGATGTCAGCCTGAGCGGGTCGTCCTGGGCTCCACCGCCCCGGCTCGGGGTTGACGCATTCAGGGAAGCGCTGCCGGCGGCCCCGCCCCCCGGGTCGCCGGCGGCGCCGTGGTCCGAATTGGACGGTCGAGTACCGGCGTCCGACCACGTGGTGCGCCAGACTCGCGACGTCGCCGACGAGCCGCCGGAGCTCGAGTGCCCGGACGGGTGACCTCGCCTTCGCGGGCCCGGCGCGTCCGCAGCAGAGTTCAGGTCCGGTCTCGCTGCGCCCGGGTGAGGTCGGCGAAGGAGCCGATGACGGCGGGGCGCTGCTCGACGATCGCCAAGGCGTAGGTGAGCACGAGGTGCGCGGTGCGTGCCTGCTGTGCCTCCGCCTCGTCCGCCCGGCCGCGGCCCAGGACCAGGTTCGCTTCGTGGCGCAGCCAGCGGTTGCGTTCACGGCGGAGGAGCGCGGCCTCCGGCTGCGGGACGGCGGGTTCGGGGAACAGGGTGTCCGGCATCGGTGAATCTCCTCGAAAACGACTCGCTGTGGCCAGGTTAACGAGGCAGGCGGCGATTCGCTGCCCGGTGCCGCAACGGAATTTCTCCGATTTCCGGTATCTCGGCGTTGATTTCGCCCGGCGACCAACCGGGGTCGGAAAGTGTCCGGCGGTTTCCCCGCTCCTCCTGCGCGGCAACCGGATCCGGGGCGGGCGGCGTCGTGATTCTCGGCTGCGGTCTATTTCGGGAGCGGAGAATCTTCGCGGCGGTTGCGCTGTCCGGTCTCCGTTTCTTCCGGTCGGCGTGGCGGTGGCGGGGCACGGTGGCCGCTGCCCTATCTTTGCGCGGACGATGCGGAAGATCGGCGCGTGACGCGGGAAGAGCGGCGCGACGACGCACGAACATCACGAGCCTAGATGAGCTAGTATCTAGATTAACTAGATACTTCGCCGGTGATTTTGTGGGTTGTGAGGTATGGAACGTCTGGCTGAGCAGCTGAGAGCCGTGATCGTGGCCACCGACGAATACCGGCGCGCCATGGCGTCCGCCTTCGGAGTGGGCGTGCACGAAGCCGCGGTGCTGGGCGAATTGCTGCACGAGGGACCTCTGCCGCCGTCGGCGCTGGTGAAACGGCTGGGCATCGCTTCCGCGAGCGTGACCGCGTTGCTCGATCGCCTCGAAGCGGCCGGCTACACCCGGCGCGAGCGGCACCCGACCGACCGGCGCAGCGTACTGGTCGTCCTGACCCCCGGCGGCCGGGCGGCCATCGAGGCCAGTTTCGCGTTGTTCGCGACCGACGTCTATCAGGCCGTCGCCCAGTCGGAACCCGCCCACATCCGGGAGTTCACCGTGGTGCTCGCCAAGATCGCCCAGGCACTCCGGGAGCGGGCCGCCCAGCCCGGCGCGATCGGCGAAGCGCTCACCGAGCGGGTCCGGACCGCCGGGAAGGAGGACCACCCGGCCGGGTAGCCGGGGTCAGGACTCGGCGTCGTCCCGGGCACTCCGGAACTTCGCAAGCCGGGTCGCGGCGAAGAGGGCGGCCACGGCGATCGCGCCCAGGGTGACCAGCAGGCGGTTCACGTCGATCGCCGGTTCCCAGCGGAGCTTGCCGTCCTTGATGACGTAGGCCCCGACCGGCTTGGCCGACAGCCCGAAGCCGGCACCTTCGCCGGAGCGGCCCTTCTCGTCGCGGCTGTCGCCGCCGCCTCCGCCGGTGCCGACGGCCGACGCCACGATCACCGTGACGCCGTCGACCTCGTACGGCTCGCCGTAGACCAGCTTGGTCTCCAGCCCGTCCTTCGCCTTCGCGAGTAGTTCGTCGACCTTCATGCGGCGAAGTCTCACGGCCGGCCGCCCGGGAAGCCCAGAGCCGATGGTCCTTCGCGCGGGTGACCGAGGGCCCCGGTGCCGGTGGCGTTCGCCCGCGGTGTCGGCCACCTCGTCGCGATTGGCTGGGCACACACGAAATCAGCGACCCCGGAGGCCGTCATGGCGCACCGTCCCCCGCTGGCCGAGCTCGGGCTGAACACCGGCAAGAAGGCCCGGCTGCACCGCATCCTGCACGAACACGGCCTGCGCAACGGCACCGCGTTCTTCCTGCCCTACGACCAGGGCTTGGAGCACGGTCCGCGCGACTTCTTCGCCAACCCGGCCGCGAGCGACCCGAAGTACATCCTCAAGCTCGCGCTCGAGGGTGGTTTCAACGGCATCGCGATCCAGATCGGCCTGGCCGAGAAGTTCTACTGGGACTACGCGGGCGAGCTGCCGCTGGTGCTTAAGCTCAACGGCAAGACCGAAATCCCGTCCGACGCCGAGGCGCTGTCCCCGCTGCACGGCAGCGTCGAGGACGCGGTCCGGCTCGGCGCGGACGCCGTCGGCTACACCCTCTACGTCGGGACCCCGGCCCAGGAGCAGGACTTCGCCCAGCTGCGGCAAGTCCGCGCCGACGCCCACCGGCTGGGCATGCCGCTCATCGTCTGGGCCTACCCGCGTGGCTCGGCCATCGAAGCCAAGGGCGGCCGCGACTCGTTCTACGCGGTCGACTACGCCGCCCGGACCGCGTGCGAACTAGGCGCCGACGTCGTCAAGGTCAACTTCCCGCACCCGGCGAAGATCGACAACGTGCCCGGTGCCTACGCCAAGGAGACGACGAGCCAGCAGGCGATCGACGCCGTCGTCCGGTCGGCCGGGCGGACGCTGCTGCTGGTCTCGGGCGGCAGCAAGGCCGGCGACGACGCGATGCTGGAGAAGGCCCGCGAGTCGATGGAGGCCGGGGCGACCGGGCTGATCTTCGGCCGCAACGTCTGGCAGCGCGACCACGACGAGTCCCTGCGGTTCGTCTCGGCGCTGCGGGACATCCTCGCCAAGTACCCGAGCGCATGAGCACCACCACATCTTTCGGGGGTCCGGGTGGCGAAGCCCCCGGCCCAGGGCGAAGCCCCGGTATCACCGAGGTCCGCATCCACGGCCGCGGTGGCCAGGGCGTGGTGACCGCGGCCGAGCTGCTGTCGGTGGCCGCGTTCACCGAAGGGCGGCACGCGCAGGCGTTCCCCAGCTTCGGCTCCGAACGCACCGGTGCGCCGGTGGTCTCGTTCTGCCGGATCTCCGACGCCCCGATCCGCACGCGGGAACCGATCGTCCGGCCCGATGCGCTGATCATCCAGGACGCCACCCTGCTGCACCAAGTGAACGTCTTCGAAGGCCTGAAGCCCCAGGGCTACCTGCTCGTGAACTCGGCGCACAGCTTCGACGAGCTGGGGCTGGGCGAGTTCGTCCGCGGGTTTCGCCGGGAGCGCCTGCTGGTGGTGCCCGCGACCGAGCTGGCGAAGAAACACCTGGGCCGGGCGGTGCCCAACGCGGCGCTGCTCGGCGGGTTCGCCGCGCTGACCGGCGTGGTCGAGCTGCGGTCGGTGATCGCCGCGATCGCCGGCCGGTTCACCGGGGCGAAAGCCGACGGCAACATCGCGGCGGCCACCGCGGCCTACGGGTTCGTCCGCGCCGAGCGGGAGGAGCTGACCGGTGCTCAGGCAGATTGAGGGTTCCCGGGCCGTTGCCGACGCGGTCGCGCTGTGCCGTCCGGAGGTCGTCTGCGCGTACCCGATCTCGCCGCAGACGCATATCGTCGAGGGCCTCGCCGAACTGGTGAAGTCCGGTGCGCTCACGCCGTGCGAGTTCGTCAACGTCGAGTCGGAGTTCGCCGCGATGTCCGTCGCCATCGGCGCGTCCGCCGCCGGGGCGCGGGCCTACACCGCGACGGCCAGCCAGGGCCTGCTGTACATGACCGAGGCGGTGTTCAACGCGTCCGGGCTGGGCCTGCCGATCGTGATGACGGTGGCCAACCGCGCGATCGGGGCGCCGATCAACATCTGGAACGACCACAGCGACAGCATGGCCCTGCGCGACGCCGGCTGGATCCAGCTCTACGCCGAGACCAACCAGGAAGCCGCGGACCTGCACGTCCAGGCGTTCCGGATCGCGGAACAGCTGTCCACGCCGGTGATGGTGTGCATGGACGGGTTCGTGCTGACCCACGCCTGGGAACCGGTCGACACACCCACGCAGGAAGAGGTCGACGCCTTCCTGCCGCCGTACGAGCCGCGCCAGGTCCTCGATCCCGCGGAGCCGTCGTCGATCGGTGCGATGGTCGGGCCGGAGGCGTTCACCGAGGTGCGCTACCTCGGCCACGCCCGGCTGATGGAAGCCCTCGACGTCGTCCCGGACGTCGCGGATCGCTTCGCCGAGGCGTTCGGCCGCAACTCCGGCGGGCTGACCCGCTCGTACCGTACCGAGGACGCCGAGACGATCGTCGTCGCGCTCGGCTCGGTGCTGGGCACTCTCAAGGACACCGTCGACGCACTGCGGGAGGACGGCCTGCGCGTCGGCGTGCTGGGGCTGACGTGCTTCCGGCCGTTCCCGGCCGACGCCGTCCGCGCGGCCATCGGCCACGCCCGGCGCGTGATCGTGCTGGAACGGGCGTTCGAGCCGGGTGTGGGCGGAATCGTCACGCAGAACGTCGTGACCGCGGCCCCGGCGGCCGAGGTGCACGCCGTCATCGCGGGGCTGGGCGGCCGCGCGGTCACGAAGAAGTCCCTGAGCCGGGTGCTGCGGCGGGCGGACCGGTTGCCGCCGCTGACCTTCCTCGACCTCGACCGCACGTTGATCGACCGGGAACTGGGTCGCCTCGCCGCGAGCCGCCGATCGGGTCCGACGGCCGAAAACCTTCTGCGCGACCTCGGTGCGGTCGCCTCACGGATCGGGTGATGAGCATGGCGGTGACGCCGATCAAGTTCTACCAGACCGGCAGCTTCGCGGTCGGCGGCCGGCTGCTCGGCGACGACCAGCGCAGCGTCCAGTCCGACCGGCAGCGGATCAACTCCATCGACTGCGGCCACCGGGCCTGCCAGGGCTGCGGCGAGGCGCTCGGCGCGCGGTACGCGCTCGACGCGGCAATGCGCGCGACGGGCAATCAGATGGTCGCCGTCAATGCAACCGGCTGCCTGGAGGTCTTCTCGACGCCGTACCCGGAGACGTCGTGGCGGATCCCGTGGCTGCACTCGCTGTTCGGCAACGCCCCGGCGGTAGCCACCGGAGTCGCCGCGGCGTTGAAGGCCAAGGGCCGCACGGACGTCCGCGTGGTCGGCCAGGGCGGCGACGGCGGAACCGTCGACATCGGTTTCGCGTGCCTGTCCGGGATGTTCGAGCGCAACGACGACGTGCTCTACATCTGCTACGACAACGAGGCCTACATGAACACCGGCGTCCAGCGCTCCGGTGCGACCCCGGCTGCCGCGCGCACGGCGACGACGCCGGCGGTGGGGCCGGAGCCGGGCGCGGTGTTCGGGCAGGGCAAGAACGTGCCGATGATCGCGCTGGCCCACGAAATCCCGTACGTGGCGACGGCGACGGTCGCGGACCTGCGTGACCTGGAGGCCAAGGTGACCCGGGCCATGGAGTTCCGCGGCGCGCGGTACCTTCACGTGCTGGTGCCGTGCCCGCTCGGCTGGGGCAGCGCGTCCCACGACACGATCCGGATCGCCCGCCTCGCCAAGGAAAGCGGGATCTTCCCGGTGTTCGAGGCCGAAGGCGGCGAAGTCGTCGCCGCCTCGAAGATCCGCCGGCGCGTCCCGGTCGAGGACTACCTGCGGCTCCAGACGCGTTACGCGCACCTGTTCGGCGATCCGCCGCGCACCGATGTGATCGCGAAGATCCAGGCGCTCGCCGACCGCAACATCCGCCGGTTCGACCTGCTCGAGGAGGCCTGATGGAGCACGAGAAGCCGTTCGCGATCACCCTCGACGTCGGTTCGAGCCGGGCGAACAAGACCGGTGCCTGGCGGACCGAGCGGCCGGTCTACGTCGACCTGCTGCCGCCGTGCAACCAGGCCTGCCCGTCCGGGCAGGACATCCAGAAGTGGCTGTACCACGCCGAATCCGGTGACTACGAGAACGCGTGGCGCGGGATCATGGCCGACAACCCGCTGCCCGCGGTGCTCGGCCGGATCTGCTACCGGCCGTGCGAGAGCGCGTGCAACCGCGGTCAGCTCGACGAGGCCGTCGGGATCAACTCCGTCGAGCGGTTCCTCGGCGACGAGGGAATCAAGCATGGCTGGACGATCCCGGTCGCCGAGCCGTCGGGCCGTCGGGTCCTGGTGGTCGGGGCGGGGCCGGCGGGCCTGTCCGCCGCCTACCACCTGGCCCGGCTCGGGCACGCCGTCACCGTCCGGGACGCCGAAGCCGCGCCCGGCGGGATGGTGCGCTACGGCATCCCGCGCTACCGGCTGCCGCGCGACGTGCTCGACGCCGAGATCCGCCGGATCGCCGACATGGGCGTGACCTTCGAGCAGAACAGCCGGGTCACCGACGTCGTGGCCGCGAAGGCCGGGTTCGACGCCGTCTTCCTCGCCGTCGGGGCCCAGGTCGGCAAGCGGGCCTACATCCCGGCCGGCGACTCCGCGCGGGTGCTCGACGCGATTTCGCTGCTGCACGAGACGGAAGACGGCGAACCACCGCTGCTCGGCCGCCGCGTCGCCGTCTACGGCGGCGGCAACACGGCGATGGACGCCGCGCGCACCGCGAAGCGGCTCGGCGCCACCGACGCCGTCGTCGTCTACCGCCGCACGCGGGACCGGATGCCCGCCCACGAATCCGAAGTGGCCGAGGCGGTCGAAGAAGGTGTGGCGATGCGCTGGCTTTCGACGATCAGCGAGATCGACGGCGACGGCATCACCGTCGAGAAGATGCGGCTCGACGAGTCCGGCTTCCCACAGCCCACCGGGGAGTTCGAGCGGCTCGCGGCGGACAGCGTCGTGCTGGCCCTCGGCCAGGACACCGATCTGTCTCTGGTGGACGACCTCCCGGACGTCGAACGCGCGGACGGGGTCGTGCGGGTCGGCCGGGGGATGATGACCGGCCACGCGGGGATCTTCGCGGGCGGGGACATGGTGCCCTCGGGCCGGACCGCGACCGTCGCGGTGGGGCACGGGGCGAAGGCTGCCCGGGAGATCGACGCCTGGCTGCGCGGCGCCGTCGTACAGGAGCCGCAAGCCCGGCGTGAGGCGACCTTCGACAACCTCAACACCTGGTACTACAGCGACGCCGACCGGACCGTCCGGCCGCACCTCGACCTGTCCCGGCGCGTGTCCACCTTCGACGAGATCAAGGGCGGCCTGGACGCGGCGACGGCGTTGTTCGAAGCGCGCCGCTGCCTGTCCTGCGGCAACTGCTTCGAATGCGACACCTGCTACGGCGTCTGTCCCGACAACGCGGTGCTCAAGCTCGAACCGGGCGAGCGGTACGCGATCGACCTCGACTACTGCAAGGGCTGCGGGATCTGCGTCGCCGAATGTCCCTGCGGCGCCATCGAAATGGTGCCCGAAGAAACCTGAGGAGCAATCATGCGGGAGAAGCGCTGGCACGTCGAAGTGCACCTCGACGAAGACGACGACGGCCGCACCCGGGCCACCGCCCGGCTGCACACGGCCGACGACACCCGGGTCTCCGGGACCGGTGTCGCGCGGCTCAACCCCGCCGACACCCACGTGCCCGAGATCGGCGACGAGCTGGCCGCGTCGCGCGCGTTGAGCGACCTGGCCCACAACCTGCTCGAATGCGCGGCCGGCGACATCGAAGCGCTGACCCACAAGCCGGTCCGGCTCGAGCGGTGAAAGGAGCGGACATGCGAATCCTCGTCGTCTTCGAGTCGATGTTCGGCGCCACCGAAGAGGTGGCCAAGGCGATCGGCAAGGGGCTGGCCGTGTCCGCCCCGGTCGAGGTGGTCAACGTCGACAAGGCGCCCCGGGACCTCACCGGCGTCGACCTGCTCGTCGTCGGCGGGCCCACCCACGTGCACGGCATGAGCCGCGGCGCGACCCGGAAATCCGCCGCGGACCAGGTGGACTACCCGATCCGGTCGCGGACCGGCGTGCGGGAGTGGCTGGATTCCCTCGACGTGGTGCCGGCCGAGCTGGCCGCCGCGGCCTTCGACACCCGGATCGACAAGCCACGCCTGGTCACCGGGGCGGCGTCGCTCGGGGTGGCCAAGCGGCTGCGCCGACACCGGTGCCGGCTCGTCCTACCGGCGGAAAGCTTCTTCGTCGGGACAGCGCCGATCGACGTCGGCCCGGAGCCGGGCGAACCGGAGCGGGCCGAGGCGTGGGGTGCGGCTCTCGGGGCGGCGCTGGTCCGCGCCGCCACCTGAGGCCGTGGCGGACGCCCTGACGGTCGGCGTGGAGGAGGAGTTCGTGCTGCTGGACATTCGGACCGGGGCGGCCGTCCCAGCGGCTCCGCGGGTCTTGGACGTCCTGCGGGGAGAGCCCGGCGTGGTGCCGGAATTCCTGCGCTTCCAGGTGGAAACCTTCACGGGGGTGTGCCGCTCGCTCACCGAGGTCCGCGCGGACCTGACGCGGCTGCGCCGCCGGGTGAGCGACACTGCGGCGGAGGCGGGGTGCCTGGCGGTGGCGACCGCCGTCGCGCCGTTCGGCACCACCCCGCTGGTCACCGCCGACGCGCGGTACGAGTGGCTCGCGGCGCGGTTCCCCGCCCTGGTCGCCGGCGCGGGCACCTGCGCCTGCCACATCCACGTCGGCGTCCCGTCGCGGGCGGCGGGGGTGCGCGCGCTCGCCGGGCTGCGGCCGTGGCTCGGTGTGCTGCTGGCACTGAGCGCGAACTCGCCCTACGTCGACGGCGCGGACTCCGGGTGGGCGAGCGCTCGGTACCCGCTGTGGTCCCGTTGGCCGACGGCCCGGCCGCCCGCCGCGTGGCGGGGCGTCGCCGAGTACGACGCTGCGGTCGCCGAGGCGATCCGAAGCGGTGCCGCGCCCGACGCGCGCGGCGTGTACTTCTACGCCCGGCTGTCGCCGCGGCACCCGACCGTGGAGGTGCGCATCGCCGACGTCTGCCTGGACGTGGGTGACGCCGTCGTGCTCGCGGGGCTGGTGCGGGCGCTCGTGGCCACGGCGGTGCGGGGCGAGGTGGTGCCGCAGCCGTCCGACAGGGCTCTCGCGCACGCGGTGCGGGCCGCCGCCCGGCACGGCCTCGATCGGCCGGGCGCCGCACGTCTCCTGGCGTACGTCCGGCCTGCGCTGGAGGAGGCCGGGGATCTCGACGTGGTGCACCGCGGCTGGTGCGCGCTCGCCGACCACGGCGGTGGCGCGGTCCGGCAGCGTGCGCTGCGGGCGGTGTCCGCGACTCCGGCGGAGTTCGCCGCCCGGCTCGCCACAGTGACCCGGGGAACCGAAGACGAGAGCCTGGAGGCGGCACGATGAACGCGGAAACAGTGACCGGCGCGGCGGAGTTCCACGCCCTGCCGGTGGCCGCAGCTGCCGAGCGGCTCGGCGTCGACCCGGCCCGGGGGTTGAGCCATGAAGAGGCCGAAGCGCGGTTGGGGCGCTACGGCGACAACGTCGTCCGCGTGCCCGCCGGGCCCGGGCCGATCCGGCGGTTCCTGGCGCAGTTCCACAACCCGCTCATCTACGTCCTGCTGCTGGCGGGCGTGGTGACGTGGGTGTTCGGCGGGCACGTCGACGCGGGCGTGATCGCCGGGGTCGTCCTCCTGAACGCCGTCGTCGGGTTCGTGCAGGAGTCCCGGGCCCAGCGCGCGCTGGAGGCACTGTCCAAAATGGTCCCGGTCGAAACGACCGTCGTCCGCGAGGGGGTGCCGCAGCGCGTGCCCGCGGCCCGGCTGGTGCCGGGGGACGTCGTGGAGCTCGCCGCGGGCGACCGGGTGCCCGCCGATGTGCGGCTGGCCGAAGTACACCTGACCGAGATCGACGAGTCGGCGCTGACCGGGGAGTCGGTGCCGGTGGTGAAGTCCGCCGAGCCGGTTCCGCCGTCGGCTCCGGTCGCTGACCGCACCGGCTGCGCGTATTCGGGGACGCTGGTGACCCGGGGCCAGGCCCGTGGGCTGGTCACCGCCACGGGCGGCGCGACCCAGCTGGGCGGGATCCAGCACCTTGTGGCCACTGCCCAGGTCGTCGAGACGCCGCTCACCCGCAAGCTCGCACGGTTCTCGGGGCAGCTGAGCTGGGTGATCGTCGCGGTCTCGGCCGCGGCCTTCGTGCTCGGCCTCGTGCGGGGCACCCCGGCACCGGAGATGTTCACCGCGGTGGTCGCGCTCGCCGTCGGCGCGATCCCGGAGGGATTGCCGGCCGCGGTCGCGATCGTCCTGGCCATCGGCGTCGTGCGGATGTCCCGGCGTGGTGCGATCGTGCGGCACCTGCCCGCGGTCGAGACCCTCGGCGGCACCACGGTGATCTGCACCGACAAGACCGGCACGCTCACCCGCAACCGGATGACGGTGACCACTCTCGCGGCGGCCGGCTCGCCGGTGCCGGTGGCCGAAGCGGGGAAGACGCTGCGGGAGTGTCTGATCGCGGGTGTCCTGTGCAACGACGCGGAACTCGAGGAAGGGGATCCGACGGAGATCGCGCTGCTCGGCGCGGCGATCGCGGCGGGCTTGGACCCGGACGCGATCCGGGTGGCGGCGCCGCGCACGGACACCGTGCCGTTCGAGTCCGAGACCCGGACGATGACGACGGTGCACGGTGAGGTCGCCTATCTCAAGGGCGCGGTCGAAGAGGTCGCGGCCCGGTGCGAGGCCGAGGTGGTGCCCGGCGGCGATGTGCGGCCGCTGGACCGGGACGAGCTGGACCGGGTGCACGGATCGCTGACGGCGCAGGGCTTGCGGGTGCTGGCGTTCGCTCGGAGCACGCCGGGGGCCGCGCCAGTACTGCTCGGCCTGCAGGCGATGCACGACCCGCCGCGGCCGGAGGCGGTCAGCTCGGTCGCGGCCTGCCGGAGCGCGGGCATCGACGTCAAGATGATCACCGGCGACCACGCCGGAACGGCCCGCGCGGTCGCCGGCGAGGTCGGCCTGGCTTCCGGCCGGGTCCTCACCGGCGCCGAGCTGGCCGCGTTGCCGGACGCGGAGTTCGACGAGACGGTGGCGGGTACGCAGGTGTTCGCGCGGGTGTCGCCGGGACAGAAGCTCGACCTGGTCCGGGCGTTGCAGCGGCGCGGGCACGTGGTCGCCATGACCGGCGACGGGGTGAACGACGCCCCGGCCCTGCGCCGCGCGGACATCGGCGTCGCGATGGGCGCGGGCGGAACCGACGCAGCCCGCCAGGCCGCCGACATGGTGCTGACCGACGACGACTTCGCCTCGATCGAGGCGGCCGTGCGGGTGGGCCGCGGCGTGTTCGACAACCTGCGCAAGTTCATCGCGTGGACGCTGCCGGCCAACATCGGCGAGGGCATGGTGGTGCTGGTGGCGATCCTGCTCGGGGTGACGCTGCCGATCGTGCCGGTGCAGATCCTGTGGATCAACATGACGACGGCGGTGTTCCTCGGGCTGACGATGGCGTTCGAGCCGACGGAGCACGGGATCATGAAACGCCCGCCGCGCCCGCCCGAGCGGCCGTTGTTCACCGCGTCCCTGCTGCGGCGGGTGGTGCTCGTGTCGCTTCTGCTCGTGGTGGCGGCTTTCGGGGCCTATCGCTTGCAGCTCGGTCTGGGGGCTTCGCTCGCGGAGGCGCGGACGACGGCGATCAACGTGTTCGTCGGCGTGCAGGCGGCTTATCTGCTCAGCTGCCGGTCGCTCGACCGGCCGGTGCTGCGCGCGTGGCCGGGGCACAGTCGGATGTTTTTGCTGGGGCTGGGGCTGACGGCCGGGCTGCAGCTGCTGCTGACGTACGTGCCGGTGATGAACACGTGGTTCCACACGGCGCCGGTCGGGGTGGTTTCGTGGCTGTGGGTGGCCGGGGCCGCGGTGGTGGCGTTCGGGGTGGTGGAGGCGGACAAGCTGCTGTGGCGCCGGTACGCGAGGAAAGCAACTGTCAAAGCCAATCACGGCGTTTGAACAGCGCATACAGCGTGGCCGAGATGATCAGGATGGCCAGCGTCGACACCCACACGCCCGAAGCCGACCCGAAGCCCGGGTACGGGATGTTCTGGCCGTAGAACCCGGTGATCGCCGTGGGTACCGCGATGATCGCCGCCCAGCTGGTGACCTTCTTCATGATCGTGTTCAGCCGGTTGCCCTGGATGGTCAGCTGCGTCTCGCGGATCGTCGCGATCAGCTCGCGCAGGGACTCCGTCCACTCCGTCACGCGCAGGACGTGGTCGTAGACGTCCTGGAAGTACGGCAGCAGCGTGTCGTCGCGACGCATCAGGGCGGCGACGATCTCGCGCATGGGCACGGCCAAGTGGCGCAGGCGGCCGAGGCTCCGGCGGAGCTTCAGGGACCGGCGCTGCAGCTCCGTGGGGTCGACGTGGTCGGCGAACACGAGGTCTTCGAGGGCCTCGACCTGCTCGTCCAGGGCCTGGACGGCGTCGAGGTGGCCGTCGACGACGTAGTCGAGCAGGCCGTGCAGCAGGAACGCGGCGCCGTTCTTGGCGAGGTCCGGCGTGGTGTCCCAGCGCGCGGTGAGTGCGTCGATGTCGGTGGTGTTGTTGCGGTGCACGGTGATCAGCACGCGGTCGGTCACGAACGCGTCCAGCTCCGAAGCGGCCAGGACGCCGTCGGTCACACGCACGGTGTACGCGGCGAGGAACGAGTGGCGGTCGTAGCGGACGAACTTGGGCCGCTGGTGGTCCTCGTCGAGGACCGATGCCACGGCCAGCGGGTGGAGTCCGAGCTCGGTGGCGAGCGCGGCCAAGTCCTGCGCGGTGGGAGCGTCCAGGTCGAGCCACAGGGTCACCGACGGGTCGGCGAGGTGGCGGGCGGCTTCGGCGGCGGGGAAGTTCTCCCGCTCGAGGACACCACTGCGGTACAACCGGCTGCGCGGCATCGGCTCAGTGGTCGTGCGCGGCGGCGAGGCTGGCGCGGCAGGCGCGGACCAGCTGGCGGGTGGCCCGCGTGGCCGGGGTGTCGCCGCAGGACGGGCAGCGGACCGAAACATCCCCCGCCAGCTGGTCGATCGCGACGTTCAGCGCGCATTCGCAGGCGCGGCACCAGCGGGTGCCGGTGATGATGACGACGTGCAGCGGGGAGGCGACGCAGTCGTGCAGCCAGCGGCGGTGGGTGCGGCAGGTGACGCGTTCCAGGGGGTCCAAACCGTCCTCTTCGGACTGATCTTCCGCGGTCAGCGTGCGCGCCAGGTGCTGGTCGGCGACGTCGGCGTAGCGGGGGTCGATGAAGTCGGCGGGCCGCAGGGCGAGGCGGTCGCGACGGTTGCGGCGGGAGGACGTCGGTTCGGCGGTGGTCGCCGGGGCGAATCCGGGGGTGGTGTCCATGGTCTGCCTCACTTTCGTCGGAGTCCAGAGTCCGCCTGGTGAGGCCGGGGGAGGAGGGCCGGACCGCCCCGGTTCCCGGGGCCTCCCGGCCCCGGTTCCGGTGGGGCGAAGGCCCATCCACGCGAGGACTTCCGTCAGGAGACGGTGCGTACCAGGTACACCGGGCACGCGGCGTTGTGCAGCAGCGCCTGGCCGGTGGAGCCCAGCAGCAGGCCGGGGAAGCCGCCGCGGCCGCGGTCGCCGAGCACGACCAGCTGCGCGGTCGCGCTGCGCTCGATCAGCTCGCGGCGCGGGTGACCGCGGACGACGACCCGCTCGACGGTCACACCGCCGTGCTTGCCGGTGAGTTCGCCGAGCAACCGCTCGCCTGCCTCGGTGGCGGCCCGCGGGTCCAGGTGCGGCTCGGTTTCCGGGCGTGGCTCGTCGGCCGAGGCGTGCACCACGACCAAGTGGGTCTTCCGCGCCTGTGCCTCGGCCATGGCCGCCGCGAGGATGCGGGCGCTGGGCTCACTGCCGTCGATCCCGGCCACGACCGGCCGGCTCGCGGCCTCCGGGTCGTCCCAGGAGTCACCGCGGACCACCACCACGTCACAGGCCGCGTGCGCGCCGACGGCCGAGGCGACCGAGCCGGCGAGCAGGCCGGTCAACCGGCCGCGGCCACCCGAGCCGACCACGACCAGCGCCGCCGTCCGCGACGCTTCGATGAGGGCTTGGGCGGCCCGGTCGGGATCGAGGCGCGTGGTCACGGCGGTCGCGCCCTGGGCTTCGGCGATCTCGTGCGCCGCCCGCAGATAGCGCTGTCCGTGCACGCGGAGGGTGTCCTTCATCTCCTCCGGCGGAGGGACGACCCCGCCGGCGAGCAGCGCCGGGAAGTCGAGGGCGTGCACGATCTCCAGGGGAACATCGCGCAGCCGGGCGGCGCGGCCGGCCCAGCGGACGGCGTCGAGCGCTTCGCCCGACCCGTCGATTGCGGTGATGATCGGTCGTTTCGTGGTGTTCATCGGCGGCTCCCGGTGCGGCTGTCGTCCGCCGACCGTAGGGCGACGACGTGACCGTCCGCTGCGGCCGGAAGTCCTCCCGCGAGGGGACTTCCGGCGGCCTCTTCCCGCAGCGTCGCGAGGACCACGTCCCCGTCGACGGTCTCGTGCTCCTGCAGCTGCCCGGCGAGCGCGTCGAGGGCACTCCGGTGCCGGTGCAGCAGGTCGGCGGCCCGGTCCTGCGCCGCGCGCACCAGCCGGGCGATCTCCTCGTCGACCGCCCGCTGGGTCTGTTCCGAATACGGCCGGCCCAGCAGCTCCGGCTGCCCTTCCGCCGCGCTGTAGCCGATCGGCCCCAGCGACGGCGACATCCCGAACTCGGTCACCATCTTCGCCGCCAGCGCCGTCGCGCCGGCCAGGTCGTTCGCCGCCCCGGTCGAGGTTTCCCCGAAGACCACCAGCTCGGCCGCGCGGCCACCCAGGCGAACCGCGAGCAGGTCCGTGAGGTGGCTCTCGCGGTAGAGGTGCCGTTCGGCCTCCGGCAGCTGCTCGGTCGCGCCCAGCGCCATCCCGGCCGGCAGGATCGTCACCTTCGCCACCGGGTCGGCGTGCTCGCAGAGCGCGGCGACCAGCGCGTGCCCGGATTCGTGCACCGCCACCGAGTGCCGCTCTTCGGGCAGCAGGGCGTTCGAGCTGTCGCGCCGGCCCAGCAGCACCCGGTCGCGGGCGGCCGCGAGGTCGGCCGCGGTCAGGACCGTGCGGTCGTCCCGGACGGCGTTGATCGCGGCCTCGTTGACGAGGTTGGCGAGGTCGGCGCCGGAGAAGCCGGGGGTGCCGCGCGCGACGATGCTCAGGTCGACGTCCGGGGCGAGGTGCTTGCCGTCGATGTGCGTGGCCAGGATGGCCGCGCGCTCGGCCTGGTTGGGCAGCGGCACGGTCACCTGCCGGTCGAACCGGCCGGGCCGCAGCAATGCCGCGTCGAGGGTCTCCGGCCGGTTGGTCGCCGCGAGCACGACGACGCCGCTGCTCTGGTCGAAGCCGTCCATCTCGGCCAGCAGCTGGTTGAGCGTCTGCTCCCGTTCGTCGTGCCCGCCGAGACCGCCGCCGGTGCCGCGCCGGCCGCCGACGGCGTCGATCTCGTCGATGAAGATGATCGACGGCGCCCGCGTCCGGGCCTCTTCGAACAGGTCCCGCACCCGGGACGCGCCGACCCCCACGAACATGTCGACGAACGCCGAGCCGGTGATCGACAGGAACGGCACGCTGGCCTCCCCGGCGACCGCGCGGGCGAACAGCGTCTTCCCGGTGCCGGGCGGGCCGACCATGATGACGCCGCGCGGGCCCTTGGCGCCGGCGGCGGCGTAGCGCGCCGGGTCGCGGAGGAAGTCGATGATCTCGCCGATCTCCTGCTTGACCCCTTCGTAGCCGGCGATGTCGGCGAACCGGGTGGTCGGGCGCTGCGCTTCGATGATCTTGGCTTTCGCGCGGCCGAAGCCGGTCATGCCGAGTCCGCCGCCGGCGGACTTCTGCGCCCGCATCCCGGCCCAGACGAGGAATCCGAGCAGGAGGAAGAACGGCAGGTAGCCGAGGAGCTCCGACAGCAGCGAACCACTGGCCTTGGTGGCGGTGATCTCGACGTTCTTCTCGCGCAGCTTGGATTCGAGCTGTCCCGGCTCGAGTGCGGTGGGGATGCGGGTGGTGAACGCCGGACCGCCGCGCCGCTTCCCGTCGACCGCGCCCTGGTCGTCGACCGTCACCGACTCGACGTGCCCGGCGTCCACTTCGGACAGGAACTCGGTGTAGGTCATCGACGGTGCGGTGGGTGTCAGGAAGGCCGGTACCACGAGCGCGCCGAGGATCAGCAGGCCGATGACGGTGAGCAGCCAGCTGCCGGCTCGTGAGCGCCGCGGCGGCTCCGGCTTCGGTGCGGGCGTGGGCGGCGGGCCGGACCGGGCCGTTCGGGACATGGGAGGCGCTCCTGGGGTCGCGGGATGGCCCCACCTTCGTCGCTGCGCCGACGGGGAAGAAGGGCCTAATGTCCCCGGCCGGGAGGACCACGGCAGGTCGCGTCGCCGAGACCGGTGGCGCATCCTGGCCGGGGAGTCCCCGCGACCCGAGGAGGACGAATGACCCTGCCGACGACCATGACCGCCTGGCGCGTCACCCGGCCCGGCCCCATGTCCTCCGGTCCCCTCGAGCGATCCCGCGTGCCGGTGCCGCGGCCCGCCGCCGGCGAGCTGCTGGTGCGCGTGCTGGTGTGCGGGGTCTGCCGGACGGACCTGCACGTCGCCGAGGGCGATCTGCCGGTCCACCGGCCGGGGGTGACACCGGGGCACGAGGTCGTCGGCGAGGTCGTGGCGCTCGGGCCGGCCGCCACGGGCTTCGCGACCGGCGACCGGGTGGGCATCGCGTGGCTGCGCGAAACGTGCGGCACGTGCCGGTACTGCCTGCGCGACCGGGAGAACCTCTGCCCGGACTCTCGGTACACCGGCTGGGACGCCGACGGTGGGTACGCGGAGTACGCGGTCGTCCCGGCGGCGTACGCCTTGCCGTTGCCGGACGGCTACACCGACGAGGAGCTGGCGCCGCTGCTGTGTGCGGGGCTGATCGGCTACCACGCCCTCGCCCGGGCCGAGGTGCCCGAGAACGGCCGCCTCGGCATCTACGGCTTCGGTGGCAGCGCGCACCTGACCGCGCAGGTGGCGATCGCCCGCGGCGCCACCGTGCACGTCATGACGCGCAGCGCCGAGGCCCGCAAGCTGGCGCTGGAACTGGGGGCGGCGTCAGCCGGGGAAGCCGCCGACCCACCGCCGGAACCACTCGACTCGGCGATCCTGTTCGCGCCGGTGGGCGAGCTGGTACTGCCTGCCCTGGCCGCGCTCGACCGCGGCGGCACCCTGGCCATCGCGGGCATCCACCTGTCCGACATCCCGCCCTTGAACTACCAGCAGCACCTGTTCCAGGAGCGGCAGGTGCGCAGTGTCACGGCGAACACGCGGGCCGATGCGCGGGAGTTCCTGGACTTCGCCGGGACGCACCGCCTCGGTGTCAGCACCGTGCCCTATGAGCTGGCCGACGCGGACCAGGCGCTGGCGGACCTGGCCGCGGACCGCGTCAACGGCGCGGCGGTGCTGCGGGCCGGCTGAGCCGGGCAGCAGCACCGGCGGTCACGGCCGCCTGGCCGGGGTCCGCAGGTGCCGGACGGTCGAGACCACCCACAGGACGGTGATCAGGACGACCAGCACGGCGAGCGGGCCGCCGTCGCCGGTGACGAGGGCCAGGACCGCGGCGGCCAGTGCCCCCGCGCCGAGCGGCACGCTGAACCACTTCGCCGCGCCGGTCCGGGACCAGGCACCCAGGACGAAGGCGGCCAAGCCCAGCAGCAGGGCGGTGAGCGCCATCGCGCGAACGTCGTGCACCCACATGGCCGTGCCGTCGGCCAGGTAGTCGACGTAGAGCGCGACCGTGAACAGCACCGGCACGGCCGCCACGGCGTCTCGCCATTCTCGTGCCATCGGGAGTACCTCCTCCCGCTCACGATGCGCTCCCGGCCGGGCGGACAGGAGCGGCCGAAGGTCACCGGCCGCGGGGACGAACGACCGCAGCGACCGCGTCCGCGCGCGCCCTACCGTCGGGAGCACGAACCGCAACCCCGGAGGGAAACGTCATGAGCGCAACCGGAAACGCGCCGATCGTGGTGGCCGTGGACGGCTCGGAATCCGCCGCTGCGGCTGCGCTGTGGGCGGCAGGGGAAGCGGCCAGGCGGCACGCTTCGCTGCTCGTCTTCACCGCCTACGGCTACGAAGACGCGGCGTTCGGTGGCAAGGTCTACCCGCCGTCGGACTGGCTGGCGGTCAAGGAAGCCGAAGCCGACCAGTTGCTGCGCCGGACGCGGGCGACCCTCGAAGCCGCCGTCCCGGGGCTCGAGGTCGGCACCGAAGCCAGTGACCGCGGGCCGGTGCCGGCCCTGCTGGCGGTGTCGGAACGGGCCCGGCTGCTCGTCACCGGCGAGCCGGTCGGCCCGATCGCCGGGTTGTTCAGCGGTTCCCCCGACGTCGACCTCGCCGCGAAGGCTCACTGCCCGGTCGTCGTGGCTCGCGGGAGCGAGAGTGTCGACGGCCCGGTGGTCGTGGGCGCCGACGGCAGCCCGCTGAGCGAAGCGGCGATCGCGTGGGCGTTCGAGGAGGCCTCTCTCCGCAACGCGCCGCTCGTGGCCATCTACACCTGGCACGACGGTGACACCGCCGGCCTCTTCAGCGACGGCAATGTCGCCTTCCAGGGCGAGTCCCTGCGTGACTCGGGGCAGCGGCTGCTCGCCCAGCGGCTCGCCGGGTGGCAGGAGAAGTACCCCGACGTCACGGTCGAGCGCCGCGTCGAGCACGACAAGCCGCGCCACCGCCTGCTGTCCGCGAGCCGCGGCGCGCAGCTGCTGGTCGTCGGCAGCCGCGGCCGCGGCGGCTTCACCGGTCTGGTCCTGGGCTCGACGAGCCAGGCCCTGCTGCACCACGCGGCCTGCCCCGTGATGGTCGTCCGCACCGAGAACGCCTGAACGACGAAGGAGTACCTGCCATGACCACGGTTTCCGCGGTGATGACCGCCGACCCGATCACCGTCTCCCCGCAGACACCGTTCAAGGACATCGCCGAACTGCTGACCGGCAACGGGATCAGCGCGGTCGGCGTCGTCGACAAGACGGGCGCGCTGATCGGCGTCGTCTCGGAAGCGGACCTGCTGCCGCACCTGTGGGAGGACCCGAAACCCCGCCGCCGTGACCGCCGGCTGGCCCGCAAGGCGACAGCGTGCACCGCGAAGGACCTGATGACCAGCCCGGTCGTCACGATCGACGCGGACGACTCCCTGGCCGTCGCGGCGGCGAGGTTCGCCCGCTCCGGCGTCCGCCGGTTGTTCGTGCTGCGCAACGGAAAGCCGGCGGGCGTGCTGTCCCGCCGGGACCTGGTCCGGGTGTTCACCCGCGGCGACGCGGAGCTCGAACGCGAGGTGTGCGACCGGATCCGGCAGTTGAGCTGGGGCCCGGACCGGGTCCGCGTGGAGGTCCGGGCCGGGATCGTGACGGTGGTCGGCCGCGTGGAGCGGCGCAGCGACATCGAACCGGTGACGCGGTCGATCAGCGAGCTGTCCGGCGTGGTGGAGGTGCGCAACCGCCTGGACTACGTCTGGAACGACGTGGCCTGAGCCGCGACGGCGCACACCTGAAGGCCCTCCCGGAGTGGGAGGGCCTTCAGCCTTCAGGTGTGCGGTTCACCGTCCGCGCAGTTGTTCCGGGATCGGCAGGCCCACACCGTACAGGTGGGGGACTGGCTGCAGGACTTCGCTGATCGGTCGGCGCGGCGTCGCCGGAAGGGGCGCCGCGTCGTTCGGTGCGTAGCCGATACGCACGACCAGCTGTGGCTCGAGCCGTCCGCCGAGGACGCAGTCGCGGACCAGGCCGCGCGTGCTCGTGAGCTCGAACGGCTCGGAGTACACACAGGACGCCAGGTTCAGCCGGGTCGCGGTGAGCAGGACGGCGCTGGCGGCTTCGCCGGCCCGGAGGCGGTCGAGTTCCGTGTCCCCCGCGGTGGCGACCACCGTGAGGACCGCGCCGTCGCGGCCTGCCGTGTCCGGGATGCGCCCGCCAGCGAACTCGCGGATCCGCAGCTCGCGGCGGGGCGCGAGGGCCAGGACCGCGTTCCGGGCGGGCACGCCGTCCTGGGCGTGGTCGCGGCCGCTCCACGCGGCCAGCTCGATCTCGTAGTCCTGGTCGGCCCGGTGCAGTCCGGCGGCCTCCGCGGCCACGGTGCTGAGCACGGTCCGATGCGGTGCAGCCGTCGCCAGGCGCAAGGCCGCGCCCCGGTCGGAAGCACTCTTCTGCAGCAGCACCTCGTCCCGCACCAGCAGCGGCCGCTCGGCGAACCGGCGCCGGTCCGATCGGCGGCGGGGGATGGCCGCCGCGAGTGCGATGTCCTCGTCACGCGTGTCGTGGGGCCCCAGCTCGATCCTCGCCAGGACGCCGGGCTCGGGCAGCCGGCGGATCTGCGCGGCCCACCCCATCGCCGCCGCGGCGACGGTGAAGTGGTGCAGCGCGCACCCGCAGCTGACGAGCAGGTCGCGGCCGTCGGGATCGGTGTGCCGCAGCCGGCGCCCCGGATCGGCGCGCAGCTCGACCGTGCGGCCTTCGAACCGCCAGAGCCACGGCTGGGAGTTGTGCACCGAAGGTGCACGCACCGCGAGCGCGACCGCTGCTCGCACGGTGTAGGCGTCCGGCGTCGTGGGGTCCATTGGCCCTCCTCGGATCAGGTGCCTCCATGCTTGCCGCGGCGCTTCGCCCGCCACAGGGTCCAAGGGCTTCCCGGAGGTGACCGGGGCGAGGCCCTTCGGCCCTTTCCGGCGCCGGGCCCACGGCTGAGGCTGGGTGTCCCGGCCGACCGCAGGAGGAACCATGGACCACACCCCGGCTGACCGGACGCAACGGCGGGAAGCCGGCCTGCTGGCCCTCGTCCTCCTGCTCGTCGCCGTCGGTGGGATCACCAGGTGGACGGGCGCGCCGGTCGGTGCCGACGTCGTCTGGGCCGTCGCCGATCTGGTCACCCTCGTTCCGGCCGTCGTGTGGGTCGCCGCCGACCTGCGGGCCCGGCGCTGGGGTGCCGATCTGCTCGCGGTCCTGGCCCTGGTCGCCACGCTCGCCGTCGGCGAATACCTCGCGGGCGCGATCGTCGCGGCGATGGTCGCCACCGGGCGCGTCCTCGAAGCTCGCGCGCAACGGCGGGCGAGCCGGAACCTGACCGCGTTGCTCGACCGGGCGCCGCGGGTGGCGCACCTGCGGTCCGAGGGCGGCCACGAGACCGTTCCGGTCGGCACCGTCCGGCCCGGCGACCTGATCGTGGTCCTTCCTGGCGAAGTCGTGCCGGTCGACGGCGTGCTTCCCGACGGCGGCACGTTCGACGAATCCGCGCTGACCGGTGAACCGCTGCCGGTGCAGCGGCCCGCGGACGAAACCGTCCACAGTGGAGTGGTCAACGCCGGTGCGGCCGTCGACGTCCGGGCGAGCGCGGCCGCGGCCGACAGCGCTTACGCCGGGGTCGTGCGGCTTGCCGAGCAGGCCGCGGCCCGCACCGCGGGCGTCGCCCGGATCGCCGACCGGGTCGCCGTCTGGTTCCTGCCCGCGTCCCTGCTGATCGCCGCGCTCGCCTGGCTGCTGACCGGGGAGGCGGACCGCGCGGTCGCCGTCCTGGTGACCGCGACGCCGTGCCCGCTGCTGCTGGCCGTCCCGATCGCGGTGACCGGGGGGATGTCACGGGCGTCGAAAGCCGGCGTGGTGGTCAAGGACGGCGCTGCCCTGGAAGCGCTCGGGCGGGCCGGGATCCTGTTGATGGACAAGACCGGGACGGTGACCAGGGGCCGTCCCGAGATCACCGATGTCGTGTGCGCCCCGGGGCGTGACGTTGCCGAGGTCCTTGCGCTGGCGGCCGGGGTGGAGCAGTACTCGCCGCACGTGCTGGCGACCGCGGTGGTGCGGGCCGCGGCGTCGGCCGGAGCGGCTCCGGCGGCCGCCGAAGACGTCACCGAAGAGGTCGGGTCGGGTGTTCGCGGCCGGGTTCGGGGCCGCTGGGTTCGCGTCGGCCGTCGGCTCGAGGTGGACCTGCCCGCGTGGGCTCGGGGCGCGGCCCGCCGTGGCCGGCTGGATCTCGCCTCGGTGCTGTGGGTGGAGTCGGACGGCGAGCCCGTCGCGGCCTTGCTGGCGAAGGACCCGATCCGGCCCGACGCCGCCCGGACGATGCGCCGCCTGAAAGTCGCCGGGATCCGCGAGATCCGGCTCCTCACCGGCGACCGCGTCGACAATGCGCGTGAAGTGGCCGCGATGCTGGGGCTGGACGACGTCCACGCGGAGGTGACACCGGCGGAGAAACTCCGCGAGGTGGAGGCCGCCCGGGCCCGCGGCGTGACCGTGATGACCGGCGACGGCGTCAACGACGCGCCCGCGCTGGCGGCGGCCGACGTGGGCGTCGCGCTGGGCTCGCGAGGCGCCACCGCGGCCGCGCAGGCCGCCGATGCGGTGATCCTCGACGACCGCCTCGACCGGCTCGCGGACGCGGCGGAGATCGCCCGCCGGTCCCACCGGCTCGCGGTGCAGAGCGCGGTCGCCGGGACGCTGCTGTCGCTGGTGGCGATGCTCGCCGCGGCCGCCGGTGTCCTGGTACCGGTGGCCGGGGCGCTGGTCCAGGAGGCCATCGACGTGGTGGTGATCCTGAACGCACTGCGCGCGCTCGGCGGCCGGAAGATCGACCGCCCCGCCCCGGCGGCGATGGTCCGGCGGTTCGAGTCCGAGCACGAGAAGCTGCTCCCGGCCCGAGCCGCGGTCCGCCAGGCCGCCGACGCACTGGCCGGGGGAGCGACCCCGGCCGCGGACGCGATGCTGCGCACGGCGGCCCGGCTGCTCGCCGAGGAGTTGCTGCCGCACGAGCAGGCCGAGGAGACCGAGCTGTACCCGGCGTTGTCGACGGCACTGGGCGGCCCGGAGAGCACGGCGACGATGAGCCGCGAGCACGCGGAGATCGGCCGTTTGGCACGCCGGCTGAAGCGGCACCTGGCGGAGGCACCGGACGGCATCCAGCCTGATCAGGTGGACGACCTGCGCGCGACCCTCTACGGGCTGGATGCCGTGCTCACACTGCACTTCGCGCAGGAGGAGGAAGCGTACTTCACACTCCCGTCCTCCTGAGCGGTGAGAACGGGGAACATGAGTTCGTGCCCGACGAGACGAACCCGCTGACCGGACGATGGCCGCTCGCGCCGTCCGGTACCACGGACTGGCTACGGAAAGCCGGTGGAGACGGCCTGACCGGCATCGACCTGGACGCGACGACCGTGACGACGGGGGGGTGGGCTGGGCCGAGGGGAGCACCCCGGTGCCGGGTGGCGGCGGCTGCGCTGGGCGGAACTCGCCGGAGGCACCGGTGACCCGGTGGTGCCCACCGGAATGCTGCCCTGTCACCGGTGTTTCCCTTCGGCCAAGAAGGAAGGCAGCTGGCCGCTCGGCATCATCCCGCCCACCGAGGGCGGCCTGGACCGGGAAACCTGGCTGCGGCTGATCGGCGGTCTCACCGAACACAGCCCGGCCGGCCCGGACACCCGCTGCCTGGCCTACTACAGCCCGGCGACGCTCGGGTTCCACGACCTCGAGCACCGCGTGGTCCGCGAGGGACGTCTCGGTGACGCCGAACTCCTGTACGACGACCCGGGGACGGACTTCAGCCCCTCGAACCTCTGGGCCCAGGACCGCTCGTGGTGCTTGTCCACCGACTACGACCTGTGGGGCACCAAGGTCACCGGCCCCGCGGCCCTGACGGAGGCGCTGCTGGGCGACGTCGAGCTCGAAGCGGTCCGGCTGCCCTGGGACACCTGACGAGAGAGTGCCACTACCTCGCCGGCCGGTGGGCTTTCGCGCCCAGCATCGCCAGCTCCAGCGTCCGGGCGATGTCACCCGGGCTCACCACACCGACGAGCACGCCGTCCGAGACGACCAGGGCGAGGTCCTCTCCCGGGCGTCCGCCGATCCGGCCGAGGACCGCCGTCAGCGGGGTCGACGGTGCCGCCACGAGGCACGCCGGCGGGCGTGCGCAGACGGCCTCGAGCCGCGTCACGGCCCGCTCCTGTTCCGGCACCCTGGCGAGCATCGCCAGGCTGACCACGCCGACCGGACGGCCGTCGAACGCCACCACCGGGTAGGTGCGGAACCGGGCGGACGCGGCCTGGTCGACGAACCCCCGGATGGTGAACCAGCCGGGCGCCGTCACGGGGGCCGGCGTCATGATCTCGCCGAGCCGGATGCGCCCCAGCAGCTCGCGCGCCGGGCCCACGGCCAGCTCGGCCCGGGCGCTCAGGCCCAGGAACCAGCCGATGCCGGCCAGCCACAGCCCGGCGAAGCTGCCCGACCACAGCAGCCAGGCCAGTCCCAGTGCGGCCAGGGCCAGCCCGAGGGCTCGGCCCGACCGGGCCGCCGCGGCCCGGGCACGCCGCTTGTCGCCGGTGATGTGCCAGACGATCGCCTGGAGGACCCGCCCGCCGTCCAGGGGCGCGCCGGGCAGCAGGTTGAACGCTGCCAGGACCAGGTTCGTCCAGCCCAGCCAGGCGAGCGTGACACCGGTGACGCCGGACAGCAGCAACGACGCACCCAGGAAGCCGGCCCCGGCCAGCAGGCTCGCCACCGGGCCGGCGATCGCGACGGCGAACGCGGTGCGCGGCGTCGGGGCATCGTCGGTCAGCTCCGTGCTGCCGCCGAACAGCCACAGCGTCACGCTCTCGACGGCGAGCCCGCGGTGCTGCGCGACCAGCGCGTGGCAGAGCTCGTGGACCAGCAGCGACGCCAGGAACACCACGGCCCCGGCCGTCCCGGTCGCCCAGTAGACCACCGGAGACACGCCGGGCACGGCTTCCGGCAGCAGCGACTCCGCGAGGATCCACGCCAACAGGGCCATGGTCAGGAGCACGGACCAGTGCGCGCCGACCCGGATACCGGCCGGGCGCCCGAGCGGGAAAGTGGCGTCCATCTCCCGACCGTCCTCCCGCGGGCGCGCGCGGGGGAGGGCCGCACCGCCCCGGAGCGAGGGACCAAAGACCCCGGCTCCGCCGACGTCCGGCCGCAGCACGGACCGCCACCGGTTTCGTAGCGTCGGAGCATGCCCGGAGCCAAGAAGATCCCGCGCGCGGTCTACGAGCGCGAACTGCTGCGCCTGCAGGCCGAGCTGGTGAAGCTCCAGGAGTGGGTCCGGGCCGAAGGGGCGCGGCTGGTCGTGGTGTTCGAGGGCCGGGACGCCGCCGGCAAGGGCAGCACGATCAAGCGCGTCACCGAGCACCTCAACCCCCGCGTGGTGCGGATCGCGGCGCTGCCCAGCCCGACCGAGCGGGAGCGGACGCAGTGGTACTTCCAGCGCTACATCGAGCACCTGCCCGCCGCGGGGGAGATCGTGCTGTTCGACCGCAGCTGGTACAACCGCGCCGGCGTCGAGCGGGTGATGGGGTTCTGCACGCCCGAGGAGCACCGGCGGTTCCTGCAGCAGTGCCCGATCTTCGAGCGGTTGCTCGTCGACGACGGCATCCTGCTGCGCAAGTACTGGTTCTCCGTCAGCGTCGGCGAGCAGGAACGCCGGTTCCGCGCCCGCCTCGACGACCCCATGCGCCGCTGGAAGCTCTCGACCATCGACCTGCAGTCCGTCACGCACTGGGAGGACTACTCGCGGGCGAAGGACGACATGTTCGTACACACCGACACCGCCGAATCCCCCTGGCACGTCGTGGAAAGCGAGGAGAAGCGGCGCGGGCGGCTGAACATGATCGCGCACCTGCTCGCCAGCGTGCCCTACTACGAGGTACCCCGCCAGGCGGTGTCCCTGCCCCCGCGGCCCGAGCCGACCGGTTACTTCCGGCCCGACCGGCGGCTGCAGACCTACGTCCCCGACCACGCGGCCACCCTGCTGCCGCGCTGAACAGGAGGAAATCATGGACGACAAGGAAAAAGCCGCCATCGAAGCCGAGGCGCGCCGCGATGTGGCCGAGCGCGGACGGCACGGCCCGAAGGTGGGCCGGTACCTGCACGTGGTCGAACACCACGCGGTCAAGGAGAACGACGAGGACCGTCCTCCGGCCGCCGCGGACGAACCGCGGCAACCGGCAGGCGAACGTCAGGGCTGATCAGTGCGCGTGTAGGCCGCGAGGGCCCGTTCCCGGGCTTTCGCGGCCATCGTGCGGATGAGCGCCGTGTGCACCGAACCGATGGCCGGCCGGGCGATCCACCAGTAGCGGCGGAACTTCAGCCAGCTCTCCGGATCGCTCATCCGGACCCGGGTGTGCACCGTGAGCACCGTGCGGTGCGCGCCGTAGGGCACCACCGACACGGCCAGCACGAGCTTCCCGAAGC
Source organism: Amycolatopsis sp. NPDC003861 (assembly GCF_053605405.1). NCBI lineage: Bacteria > Bacillati > Actinomycetota > Actinomycetes > Pseudonocardiales > Pseudonocardiaceae > Amycolatopsis > Amycolatopsis sp. NPDC003861. The sequence continues at coordinate 25,748 of NZ_JBSGJD010000007.1, read as the reverse complement.
CGGGTTCGTCGAACGCCGCGAAGTCGTCGGCTTCCACCCGGCGCCAGGTGATCACCGGCTTCCAGAACTTGCCCGCGACGCCGAGTGCGAACTCGGTGCCCGGGCGGTCGCCGAGCAGGGTCCACTCGGAGCCGGTGTCGAGGTCGTCGGCCGTCAGACGGGTCGGGCGGCGCGGCGGGCCGTGGCGCCGGTTGTGCCAGCGTTCGGGCAGCGCGCGCAGCCACTGGGAGATGGATGTGACGACGCCACCTCGGATGTCGGTGAAGTCGAGTTCGCGCGCCGCGGAGTAGGTCTCCTTCGCCGGCGCGTCCACGATCGTCGTGCGCACCAGCTCGAAGTGCGGGTGCGGCAGGAAGTGGTCGATGAACAGATCGGGTGCAGTCATCGTCCCAGCGTCGGCGGCGACGGCCGCGCGGCCAGGCGGATTTGGTCCCCGGTGAAAGGGACTTCGGGCCCTGACCGGCCAGTACCCGCGCCACCCATGCTGAACCTCCCGGACTCCCAGGAGGAACTCATGACCGCAAACCGGCCGGTGCTCGTCGGGGTGGACGCCTCGGCACCGTCGTTGGCCGCCGTCCGCTGGGCCGCGCGGGAAGCAGGGCGGCGCGACACCACCCTGCGCCTACTGCACGCCTGCATCTTCGAGGACACCGCCGCCCACGAGCACGACGAGCTCCTGCTGGAACACATCTACCGCTGGCTGCACCACGCAGCCGGAGTCGCGCGTGACTGGTCGCCCGGTGTGCGGGTCGAGACGGTGGTCCGGCTGGGGCTCGCCGCCGACCTGTTGCTCGCCGAGGCAGCGGACGCGGCACTGGTGGTCCTCGGCTCGCACGGCCTCGGCGGCCTGCGCGGCGCGCTGATCGGTTCGGTCGCCCTGCGCGTGGCCGCCGAAGCGCCGTGCCCCGTCGTCGTGGTGCCCGGGCACCAGCCGACCCGGCCGGGACCCGTCGTCGCCGGGATCGACGCGACCGAATCGAGCGAGCACGCACTGCGGTTCGCCTTCGAAGAGGCCGCCGCGACGCGGGCGCCGGTGCTGGTCGTGCACGCCGGGGCAGACGAAACCGACCTGGCGGCCCGGGTCGCCGGCTGGCGGCGCAAGTACCCCGAACTCGAGGTCCGTACGCAGGCCGTGCGGGAGCGGGTGCCGGCCCGCGCGCTGCGGCAGGCCGCCCCGGACGCCCGGTTGATCGTCATCGGAACGCGGGGCCGTGGGCCGGTCGCCGGCGGGATCCTCGGCTCGACCGGCAACACCCTGCTCGCGCACGCGGCCTGCCCGGTCGCCGTCGTGCACTGAAAGGAGCCGAAGTGAAGGCACGCGACATCATGACGAGGCCGGTGGTCCGGGTCGGACCCGCCACGCCGGTCCGCGAAGCCATCGTGCTGCTCACCGAACACTGTGTCGCGGCCTTGCCGGTCGTCGGCGAGGACGACGCGGTGCTCGGCGTGTTCACCGAAGCCGACGCGCTCCGCAGCGGGATCACGGGCGCGGCACCGGACGTGCTGGTGGCCACGATGATGACGACCCCGGCCGAGACTGTGCGGCTGGACACCGACATCACCGAGATCGCCCGCCGCATGCTGGGAGATCGACGCCGCAGCATTCCCGTCACCGACGACGACGGTGTCCTCGTCGGCATCGTCAGCCGCCGCGACATGCTCAGCCCGCTGGTGCGCCAGGACGACTCGGTCGCCTCGCACCTCAACGCGCTGCTCACCGACTACTGCGGGCACCGCGACCGGTGGGCGGTTTCCGTCACCGGCGGCATGGTGACCATTCGCGGCACCTTCACCGACGAGGCCGAGCGCCGGGTCGTCGCGGCGCTGGCGAAGACCGTCTACGGCGTCGTCGGCGTGGAGCTGTGGGAAGAAGCGTCGGTGCGGACATGAAGATCCTTGTCGCGGTGGCCACCCGGCACGGGGCCACCAGGGAAATCGCCGAAAGCGTGGCCACCGCGCTCGGCTCCGCGCTGACCGACGCCGGAGTGGACGCGCAGGTCGAGGTGCGTGACGCGGGCCTCGTCCCTTCGGTGGACGGCTTCGACGCCGTGGTCATCGGCAGCGCCGTCTACCTGGGACACTGGCTGGAACCGGCCAGGAAACTCGCGGAGTCCTGTTCGGACGAACTGCGCCGGGTTCCGGTCTGGCTGTTCTCCAGCGGACCCGTCGGTGAACAGAAGCGCCCCGCCGAAGAGCCGGTCGCCGTCGAAGACCTGGTGCGGCGGCTGAACGCCCGCGGGCACCGTCTGTTCGGCGGCAGGATCGACCGCCGCACCCTCAAGTTTCCCGAACGCGCCGTGGTGACGGCGTTGCGGGTCGCCGACGCCGACAACCGTGACTGGCCCACGATCCGCGCCTGGGGCCGCGAGATCGGGACGAGCCTCGCCCACGTGGAAAGGAGCGTGTCATGACCGAATACCCGGTCCGCGTCGAGGCGACGCTGGACGAACCGCTGTCCCGCGGGCTCTGGCTGGTGAAGTGGCTCCTGGCCGTCCCGCACTACATCGTGCTGGCGTTCCTCTGGTTCGCCTACCCGTTCGTCACGATCGCGGCGTTCTTCGCGATCCTGGTGACCGGCCGCTACCCGCGGTCCCTGTTCGACTTCACCTCCGGCGTGCTGCGCTGGAGCTGGCGGGTGCAGTACTACTCGTACGCCGCACTCGGGACCGACCGCTACCCGCCGTTCACCCTGGCCGACGTCCCGGACTACCCCGCCCGGCTCGAAATCGCCTACCCCGAGCGGCTTTCGCGCGGCCTGGTGCTGGTGAAGTGGTGGCTGCTGGCCATCCCGCACTTCATCGTCGTCGGCCTGTTCGTGGGCGGCGGCACCTGGCTGGCGTCCCGCACGAGCGACGGCACCTTCGACTGGGCCGCCGGCGGGCTCGTCGGCGTGCTGGTTCTCGTCGCGGGCGTGGTGCTGCTGTTCACCGGCCGCTACCCGCGGCCGATCTTCGACTTCGTCCTCGGCATGGACCGCTGGGTGCTGCGCGTGGCGGCCTACGTGTCGCTGATGACCGACGAGTACCCGCCCTTCCGGCTCGATATGGGCGGCGCCGAAACCGGCCACGAACCCCCGCATCGGCAGCCGCCGCACCCGCACGTGACCGGCTGGACCGCCGGGCGGATCGCCGCCGCGGTCACCGGCGCCGTTCTGGTGCTCGGCTCGATGGGCTTCATCACCGGCGGCACGGCCGTGCTCTGGGCGGACCGCACGCAGCGTGACGCGGACGGCTACCTCACCGCGTCCACCACGTTCGTCTCCGGCGGTTACGCCGTCGCCACCGATCCGGTGCGGCTGGAGGGCGTGTCGGTGCCGAAGCTCGAGAGCTTCATCGGTGACGTCCGGATCCGGGTGACGGACACCGGCGGCCGCCCGGTCTTCCTGGGCATCGGCCGCACCGCCGACGTCGAGCGCTACCTGGCCGCGACCGAGTACACGACCGCGGGCAACCGCACGCACCTCGGCGGCGCTCCGGCCGTCTCGCCCGGCGATGCCGGGGTATGGGTCGCGAGCGCGTCCGGCGTGGGCACGCAGACCGTCGCCTGGCCAGTCCGGACCGGCCAGTGGACCGCCGTCGTGATGAACGCCGACTCCGCGCGCGGGATCTCCGTGCGCGCCGAAGCGGGGGCGACCGCGCCCGCCCTCGGCTGGATCGCGCTGGCGCTGCTGGTGTCCGGTCTCGTCGTGCTGGCCGGCGGGGTGGTGCTGATCGGCGTGGCCGCGCACCGCGCCTCGCAGCGCCCGGCGGCACCCACCCCGCCCGAGCCGTCCACTGTGGACATCTAGGAAGGAACGATCATGCACGCACAGCCGGGCGACTGGCTCGTCGTCAAGGGACCGTGGGTCGACGCGCCCGAACAGCGCGGACGGATCCTCGAGGTCCACTCGGCCGACGGAGCACCGCCGTACGTCGTCCGCTGGACGGCCGACGACCACGTCTCGACGGTGTTCCCCGGCCCCGACGCGATCGTGGTGACCGCCGAAGAAGAACAGGCCGCCGAAGACCGCGCCCGCACCCGGTTCGACCGGGTCCGGCGGTACCTCCACGAGGAGGGCGGCCATGTCCGGGTTCGTTGACGGCGCGGTCGTCGCCGGAATCGACGGTTCGAGTTCGGCGGTGCAGGCCGCCGTGTGGGCGGGCGCGGAAGCCGTCCGCCGGGGGCGTCCGCTGCGGCTGGTCCAGGTCTACGCGCTGCCGCAGGTGAAGGCGCCCGTGGCGTTCGGCACCCATGAGCAGGTGCGGGCCGGGCTGGCCGAGCGGGCCGAGGACTGGCTGGCCGAGGCGAAGGCCGCGGTGCTCGCCGAGCACCCCGGGCTGGAAGTCGGCACCGCGGCCCGGGAGTGGAGCCCGGTCACCGCGCTGGTCCAGGAGTCGCAGCACGCCGAGCTGATCGTGCTCGGCTCACGCGGACTGGGCGGGTTCACCGGGCTGCTGGTCGGCTCGACCGCCGTCGCGGTGGCGGCGCACACGCATTGCCCGATCGTCGTCGTCCGGGGCCGGACCCCGCACGACTCGCCACCGAGCTCCGGCCCGGTGGTCGTCGGGTCCGACGGTTCGCCCGACAGCGAGGCCGCCATCGCCTTCGCCTGCGAAGAGGCGAAGTTGCGAGGCACCGCGCTGGTTGCGGTGCACACGTGGAGCGACGTCCTCGCCGACGGCATGCTGCGCCCGCACCCGCTGCAGGAGGACCCGGCCGAGATCGTCGCCGCCGAGCGCGGCAAGCTGGCCGAGCAGGTCTCGGGCTGGCAGCGCAAGTACCCGGAGCTGGCCATCGAACTGGAGGTCGTCCGCGGGCGACCGGTGCGCACGCTGCTGGAGCGCGGCGAGGACGCGCAGCTCATCGTGGTCGGCAGCCGCGGGCGCGGCGGGTTCACCGGCATGCTGCTCGGCTCGACCAGCCAGGCGCTGATCGCGCACTCGCCGTGCCCCGTGGCGGTGGTGCGGCCGGTCGGGAGCTCGCAATGACCACCGCCCGGATCCGCGCCACGATGCGCCTGCTCGCGACCTTCGAAAGCCTCCTCGCCGCGAGCGCGGTGTACGGCGGCATCTCGCTGATCGCCCGAGCGCCGGGCTTCGAGATGCCAGTCGAATGGCTGGCGCCCCTCGGGCTGACCACCTGGATGTTGCCCGGCATCGCGCTCGTGCTCGTCGTCGGCGGGTCGCTGGCCGCGGCGTCGGTGTTCGCGTGGCGGATCGACTTCCGCGCGCCAGCCGCGGCCCTGGCCGCCGGCGCGGTGCTCACCGGCTGGCTGGCGATCCAGTTCGGCGTGATCGGCGTGCGTGCCCCGGTCCAGTGGGTGACCGTGGCGCTCCTCGTGGTGCTGGTGGGGCTGGCGCTGCTGGCCCGCCGCCGGCTGGGGTCGTCATGAGCGCCACCGTGACGAGCCTGCACGAGACGGAGTTCTTCGACACCGACTCGCTGCGCCTGCTCCGGCACGACCTCACGCTGGGCATCCAGGCCGGCCGGTGGTGCCTCGACACCCCGGACGGGCCGATCAGCATGGCTGGTTCGGATGTCGGGGTGCCGCCGACCCTGTCCCGGCTCGTGCGAGCCTACACCCGCGACGACCGGCTGGTTCCCGTCGCGCGGCTCCGGGGTGGCCGGGAGGACCTGCGGGCACGCCTGGGCGACCGGATCGCGGTGCCGCCCCGGCCGCACGACGGTTCGGCCCGAGGCGTGGTCCTGGAGTACGTGCGGGCGCAGCTCGCCGCGCTGGCCGCCGCGGACCTGGCCGTCCGGCGGGGAATGCCCGATTCGGTGCACCGGCTGCGCGTCGCCGCACGGCGCTTGCGCGGGGTGTTCAGCGCCTACGCGCCGGTGCTGGGCGGCCGGAAGCTCCTGAAGGAGTTCGGCGGAGCCCTGCGGTGGCTGGGCGGGGAACTCGCCCCCGCCCGTGACACCGAAGTCCAGTGGGCGCGGTCCCGGACCTGGGCGCAGAAGCGCACGGACGCGTACTTCGCGCAGCTCACCGAAGAGGCGAACGCCCGCGTGCGGCGGGCGCTCGACAGCTACCGGTACCTGCAGCTGCTGAACGCCCTCGACGTGCTCGAAGTGGTCCTGAGCGAAGAGCCGCGCCGAGAGTGGCCGAAAGCGGCCCGCCGTCCGGCCGCGAAGGTGCTGCCCCGGCTGGCTCGCGCGGTGGCCGGAGACGTGGACGGGCGGGTCGCCGAACTGGCTGCGGCACCCGATCGGGAGCGCGCCGTCCACGACATCCGGAAAGCCGCCAAACGGCTGCGGTACGCCCTCGAAGCGGGCGCGGCCGTCATCCCGGTGGACGGGAAGGCGCTTCGGGCGTTCCAGGACCTGCTCGGCGAGTTCCAGGACGCCGTGGTCGCCCGCGGGCACCTGCGCGTCCTCCAGGCGCGCCACGGCGGGTTCGACGCGGTCCTGGCCGCCGAGGCGGAGACGGTCGAGCGGTGCGTGGAGGAACTGCCCGCGGCGTGGCGTCGCATCGACTTCGGTCCTTTGTGGACCCGCTCGGGTGAAGGGACGTAAGTCCCTGCGACCGGTGACCGATGACGGCGGTGGCCGGGGACCGGTCTTCCTAGATTGGCAGAGACCGGAAAGGAATTCCCGATGCGAGCACGCGACCTGATGACCACGCCGGTGATCACCGTGCACCCGTGGACGTCCGCCAAGGAGGCGGCCGAGCTGCTGGCGGCGCACGGCTTCACCGCTCTGCCCGTGGTGGACGACGACGACCGCCTGGTCGGCATCGTCACCGAGGCCGACCTGATCCGCGGCCGCATCCCGGCCGATCCGCGCTATGTCCACGAACCTCGTGAGAGCACCGCCGGCAAGACCGTCGGCGACGTCATGACCACTCCCGTCACCGCGATGAGCGCCGGCACCGATGTCGCCGACCTGTGCCAGGCGCTGGTGGACGCCCGGATCCGCGCGATGCCGATCGTCGACGGCGCGGCCGTGGTCGGCATCGTCACCCGCGGCGACGTGGTGCGGGTGCTCGCCCGGGACGACGTCGAGATCGCCCGGGACGTCAAGCACCGCCTGGAGATCTACGGCGGCAGTGGCCGCTGGGCCGTCGACGTCCGCGACGGGTTCGTGCACATCACCGACCAGTTCGACGACGACTCCGACCGGCACGTCGCCCAGTTGCTGGCGCTCGCCGTCCCGGGGGTCGTCGCCGCGGAAACCGCTTATGCGGGTGAGGAGCAGAAACGATGACCGCCAACGACCCGAGGATCACCGTCGGCGTCGACGGCTCGGCGGGGTCGACCGCCGCCGTCGCGTGGGCGGCGAAGCTCGCCTCCCGGCGCCGCCTCCAGCTGAAGATCGTGCACGGCCTGCAGGTCGCCGGGCTCTACTACGGCGGCGGAATGACCGGCATCGGCGCGGCGACGCTGTTCGAGGCGGTGCAGAAGGACGGCGAACGAGCCGTCGCCGACGCCCGCGCCCTCGCCGCGTCGGTCGACAAGGACCTGGTCATCGTCACCGACCTGCCCAACGACCCGCCGGTCCCGATGCTGATCGACGAGTCCCGGCACGCCCGGATGCTCGTCGTCGGCCGGACCGGCACCGGCGGCTTCGCGGACATGCTCATCGGCGGCACCGCGGCTTCGGTCGCCGCCCACGCGCACTGCCCGGTCGCGGTCGTCCGCGGACACCACGACTCGACGGCCGGCCCGGTCGCGGTCGGCATCGACGGCAGCCCGAACAGCGAGCAAGCCATCGGTGTGGCGTTCGAGGAAGCCTCCCTGCGCGGCGTCCCGCTGGTGGCGGTGCACGCCTGGAACGACATCACCTACGAGGACACCCGCGGCACCGCCCGGATCCTGACTCAGCCGGAAAGCCTCGAAGAGGGCGAAGACCGGTTGCTGACCGAGCGGCTCGCCGGCTGGCCGGAGAAGTACCCGGACGTGGAGATCCGGCGCGTCCTCGTGCGCGACCGGCCGCGGCACGCGCTGCTGGAGATTTCCGCGCAGGCGCAACTGGTGGTCGTGGGCAGCCGCGGCCGGGGTGGCTTCACCGGCATGCTCCTGGGCTCGACCAGCCAGGCGCTGGTCCAGCACGCCCAGTGCCCGGTGCTCGTGGTCCGCCCGGAGAAGAAGGCATGACCGCCGTCGAAGCTCGTCCCGCGGTGCTGGGCGGCACCGAACTCACCCAGGTGGACGCCCTCTGGCGGGCCGCGAACTACCTCTCGGCCGGCCAGATCTACCTGATGGCGAACCCGCTGCTGCGCGAGCCCCTGCGGCCGGAGCACGTCAAGCCGCGGCTGCTCGGGCACTGGGGCACCTCGCCCGGCCTGAACTTCGTCTACGCGCACCTGAACCGGGCGATCCTCACCCACGACCTGAACGCCATGCTGGTCACCGGCCCGGGCCACGGCGGCCCGGCCCTGCTCGCCAACACCTGGCTCGAAGGCAGCTACACGGAGGCGTGGCCCGAGGTGACGCGGGACGCCGCCGGGATGGCGGAGCTGTTCCGCCAGTTCTCCTTCCCGGGCGGCGTGCCCAGTCACGTGGCGCCGCAGGTGCCCGGGTCGATCCACGAAGGCGGGGAGCTGGGCTATTCGCTCGCGCACGCGTTCGGGGCCGCGTTCGACAACCCCGGCCTGCTCGTCGCCTGCGTGGTCGGGGACGGCGAAGCCGAGACCGGCCCGCTGGCGGCGTCCTGGCACGCCAACAAGTTCCTCGACCCGGCCCGCGACGGTGCGGTGCTGCCGATCCTGCACCTCAACGGCTACAAGATCGCCAACCCGACGCTGCTTTCGCGCATCGCCCCGGCCGAGCTGGACGCTCTGCTGCGCGGCTACGGCTACGAGCCGATCTACGTCGAAGGCAGCGACCCGGAGACGATGCACCAGGCGATGGCCGCGGCGCTCGACTCGGCGATCGCCGACCTCGCCGTCATCCACCGGCACACCGGCCGTCCCGCCTGGCCGATGATCGTGCTGCGCAGCCCCAAGGGCTGGACCGGTCCGTCCGTTGTGGACGGAAAGCCGGTGGAGGGCACCTGGCGGTCCCATCAAGTGCCGCTGGCCGAGGTCCCGCACAACGCGGACCATCTGAAGCAGCTGGAAGGGTGGCTGCTGTCGTACCGTCCGGAGGAGCTGTTCGACTCCTGCGGCCGCCCGGTCGCCGACGTCACGGCGATGATCCCGGCGGGGGACCGGCGGATGGGCGCCAACCCGAACGCCAACGGCGGGATCCTGCTGCGGCCGCTGACGCTGCCGGACACCGCGGCCCACTCGGTCGCGGTCACTGCACCGGGCGCGACGGCGGCCGAGCCCACCAGGGTGCTCGGCCGGTTCCTGCGAGACGTCTTCTCGCTCAACGCCGACCGGGCGAACTTCCGCCTGTTCGGCCCGGACGAGACGGCGTCCAACCGGCTCGACGCGGTCTACGACGTCACCGCCAAGGAATGGCAGGCTGCCGTCGAACCGGTCGACGAACACTTGGCGCGCGACGGGCGGGTGCTGGAGGTGCTGTCGGAGCACCTGTGCCAGGGCTGGCTCGAGGGTTACCTGCTGTCGGGCCGGCACGGGCTGTTCTCCTGCTACGAGGCGTTCGTGCACATCGTCGACTCGATGGTCAACCAGCACATCAAGTGGCTGCGGGTGCACCGGCAGATCCCGTGGCGGCGCCCGATCGCGTCGCTGAACTACCTGCTCACCTCACACGTGTGGCGGCAGGACCACAACGGGTTCTCCCACCAGGACCCCGGGTTCGTCGACCACGTCGCCAACAAGAGCTCCGAGGTCGTCCGGGTGTACTTCCCGCCCGACACCAACACGCTGCTGGAGGTCGCGGCGCACTGCCTGCGTTCTCGCGATTACGTGAACGTGGTGGTGGCGGGCAAGAACGACACGCCGAACTGGCTGGACGCCGAGCAGGCCGCGCTGCACTGCAGCCGGGGCGTGAGCATCTGGGAGTGGGCGAGCACGCACACCGACCGCGAGCCGGACGTCGTCCTCGCCTGCGCGGGCGACGCTCCCACGCTGGAGGTCATGGCCGCCGCGAAGATCCTGCGGCAGGAACTCCCGTCGCTGGCCGTGCGGGTGGTGAACGTCGTGGACCTGATGCGCCTGCAGCCGGAGTCCGAGCACCCGCACGGCTTGAACGACCGGGAGTTCGACGCGCTGTTCACCCCGGACCGCCCGGTGATCTTCGCCTACCACGGCTACCCGTGGCTGATCCACCGCCTGGCCTACCGCCGCACCGGCCACCACGACCTCCACGTCCGCGGCTACACCGAACACGGCACGACAACCACGCCGTTCGACATGCTGGTGCTCAACCACTTGGACCGCTTCCAGCTGGTCATCGACGTGATCGACCGGGTCCCGGGCCTCGTCGCAACGGCCGGCGTGCTCCGGCAGCGGATGACCGAGGCCCAGGGCCGGCACCGCCGGTGGATCCGCGCCCACGGCGAGGACCTGCCCGAGATCCGGCACTGGACCTGGGAGAGCTGAGACGTGACCGCCGCGGCCGTCCTGGCCGTGGCGATCGCGATCACCCTGGTCTTCGACTTCACCAACGGCTTCCACGACTCGGCCAACTCGGTGGCCGCGCTGGTCGCGACCCGCGCGGCCACTCCGGGCGCGGCCCTGCTGCTCGCGGCCGGCTGTCACGTCGCGGGACCACTGCTGGCGGGCACGACGGTCGCTGACACAGTCGGCGGGGTGGTCCGGCTGCCCGCCGCGGACGTCCTGCCTGCGGTCGGCGCGGCCGTCACCGCCGGCATCGTCTGGAACCTGCTCACCTGGTGGCGGGGACTGCCGTCCAGCTCTTCCCACGCGCTGGTCGGCGGCCTGGTCGGGGCGAGCGGCTTCGCCGGGGTGCGCTGGGGCGGCATCGACGGCTTCCACGTCTCCGGCGTGCTCGGCGTCCTGGCGGGGCTGGCCCTGTCGCCGGTACTGGGTGCCGGGCTCGGCGCGGCCGCCGACCTGCTCGTGCGGCGGGCGTTGCGCCGGGCGCGCTGCCGGGTGGACACCCTGCTGCGGCGAGCGGAGTGGCTGACCGCCGGCGCCCTGGCCTTCAGCCACGGCGCGAACGACGCTCAGAAGTCCATGGGGGTCATCACACTGCTGTTGCTCGCGACCGGGCACCTCGAGACCTTCGCCGTTCCGCTGTGGGTCAAGCTCGCCGCGGCGGCGGCCCTGACCCTCGGGACCGCGTCCGGCGGCTGGCGCGTCGTCAAGACCGTCGGCCGCGGCATCTACCGGATGCGCCCGGCCGACGGCCTGGCGAGCCAGGGCAGCTCGGCCGCGGTCATCCTCGCCGCCGCGGGGGCCGGAGCGCCGGTCAGCACGACCCATGTCGTCGCCGCCTCGGTGGTCGGCGCCGGCGCGAGCCGCCGCGTCCGCCACGTGCGGTGGGCCGTGGTCGGTGAAATCTGTTCCGCGTGGCTGGTCACCCCGCCGGCGTGTGCCGCGCTGGGGGCCGCCGCGCCCCCGTTGTGGAGGTGGTGGGCATGAGGCTGCCCAAGACGTGGTTCCCGGCGCGCAACCCGGACGTGCTGGGGTTGCTGCGAGACCAGGCCGACACGGTCGGGGACCTGCTGACCGCACTGGCGGGCTGGGCTCGCGGCCTGCCGACCGGCGGAGAACTGCACACGCCGTTGCTGGTGCAGTCGGCCGAGCGCCGTCAGGTGCTGGTGGCCGTGCGGGAGGCGTTCAGCACGGCGATCGGGGCCGAGGACGTGTTCGAACTGGCCGAACGGCTCGGGGAGATCGCCGACGCGGCGTACATGCTCGTTCGCGAGTCCGACCTGTCCCGCACTCCGCCGGACGACCACCTGACGGCGATGGTACTCACGGTGGTGACCGCGTTCGACATGCTGCACAACGCCCTCGATGCCTTGCCGCACAACGAAGCAGCGGCGGAGGCCGACGTAGCACTGTCCTCTTTGGAGACTGCGGAACACGCCTACCGCCGGGCGATCGCGAGCCTGGAGACCGAACCGGACCCGCGTCGCGAGATGCGGTTGCGGGAGCTGTACCGCCGGGCCGAGCACCTCGCACTGACGGTCCAGCGGCCGGGACGACGCACCTGGTACTCCGTTGGCAAGATTTCTTGATCGATCCGGTGGAGGAATCACCGGATCGGCTCGCACATCGGCTTGACCGCCGCCCCCGCCGGCGCGGGAGACTGGACCACTGCCGCGCAGGGCGAGCGCGAGGTGGTGGACATGAACGCGGCGAGCGACGATCAGCTGACTTTCCCCGACCTGCCGAGGATGGAGCTGGACCAGTTGCTGGGCCAGCTCGTCGAGCGGGCCCAGGAGGTCATGGCCACGCAGGGCCGGTTGCGCGGGCTCCTGCGGGCGAGCCAGGAGGTCACCGGCGACCTCGCGTTGCCGACGCTGCTGCGCCGGATCGTCGAAGCGGGCCGTGAGCTGCTCGGTGCTCGCTACGCCGCGCTGGGCGTGATCGGGACCGACCGGCAGCTCGTCGAGTTCGTCCACGTCGGCATGGACGACGAGACGGTGGCGCGGGTCGGGCGGCTCCCCGAAGGCAAGGGCCTGTTGGGAGCCGTGGTGGAGGATCCGCGCCCGATCCGGCTCCGGACCATCGCCGATGACCCCCGCTCCTCGGGGTTCCCGGACGAACACCCACCGATGCGTTCCTTCCTCGGTGTGCCGGTCCGGGTGCGGGGCGTCGTGTTCGGCAACCTCTACCTCACCGAGTGCCGGCACGGTGAGTTCACCGACGAAGACGAGCAGCTCGCGCTCGCCCTCGCCGCGACCGCGGGCCAGGCCATCGCCAACGCGCGGCTCTACGAGACCGCACGCAAGCAGCAGGAATGGCTGAAGGCGTCGGCCGCGATCATGCGCGAGCTGCTGGCGGCGCGGCCGGGGCGGCCGCTGGAGCTGATCGCCGTGCACACCCTCGACCTCGCGGACGCGGATCTGGTGACCGTGCTGCGTCCGGACGGCGAGCACCTCCGCATCGAGGTCGCCGTCGGCGATCGGGCGGCCGAACTGGTGGGGAAGGCCGTCGACCTCACCGGCACGATGGCGGGCCAGGTCTTCACGGAGGGCGAGCCGCTCATGGCGTCGTGGACCGACCGGCAGTCCCGGACCGGCAGCCCGTCTCCGCTGCGGACCGATCTCGACGCGGTACTCGTGGTGCCGCTGACCGCCGGGGGCGAGGTCAACGGCGTACTGACCGCGGCCCGGAAGACGGGGCGGGCGGGCTTCACCGGCGACGACCTCGAGATGGCGGCCGGGTTCGCCGGCCAGGCGTCGCTAGCGATCGAGCTGGCCGACGCCCGCGCCGAGCAGCAGCGCAACGAGCTGTACGACGAGCGCGACCGGATCGCGGCGGAGCTGCACAGCGACGTGGTGCAGCGGCTGTACGGCATCGGCCTGTCCCTGCAGACGACGGCGGGCGCGGCCCGCTCGGAGGTGGTGGCCCGCCGGGTCCGCACGGCGATCACCGACATCGACGCGGTGATCACCCAGGTCCGCGAGACGGTGTTCCAGCTGGACGACGTCCTGCCCCGCCGCGCGGCGAGCGTCCACGACCGGGTCCTGGAGGCACTGGCGGACATCGAGCTCACCACGTCGACGGAGTTCTCCGGCAAGCTGGACGGCCTCTCATCGGAGCTGGCCGACGAGCTGCTCACGGTGGTCCGGGCCGGGTTGGCCCTGATCGCCCGCCACACCGGCGCCGGCTCGGTCCGGGTGTCGGTGCACTCGGGCGCGGAGAGACTGACCCTCACCCTGGCCCACGACGGCAGCCCGATCGACCCCGGCGAGTCCGGGTGGGCCGAGTTCGCCGGACCGGGCGCCCGGCGGGGCGGTGTTCCGGAGTCACGGTCGGGCGAACTCGTCTGGTGGGTGCCCCGGTGACGCGGTGAGCGGCCACCGTCAGCGCACCCCGGCCGCGCTGCGGGACAGCTCGACCGCCGTCAGCTCGGCGAACTCCGCCGGTCGGTGGGTCACCACCAGCGCCGACCGGCCCTCGGTCGCCTTCAGCAGATCGGCCGCCAACCCCGATGCGGTCGCGGCGTCCAGGTGGGCCGTCGGTTCGTCCAGCAGCATGATCGGCCGGTCCGACAGCAACGCACGAGCCACGCCCAGACGCTGACGCTCACCTCCGGACACCGGCGTTCCGTGCGTGCCCAGCGCCGTGTCGAGGCCGCCCGGCAGGTCTGACAGCCACCGCGAAAGCTGGGCCCGTTCGAGCGCCGTCCGCAGCTCGGCGTCGGTGGCCGACGGCCGGGCCAGACGGAGATTCTCCCGCAGTGTGCTGTCGAACAAGTGCGTCTCCGGTCCGCACCAGGCGATGCGCGACCGGACCGAGTCGCCGTCGCAGGTGAGCGTGTTCGTGTCGTCCAGCAGGATGCGGCCCGCCGAGGGGTCGAGATAGCGCATCAACGCCGCGATCACCGTGCTCTTGCCCGCGCCCGAACGACCGGTCAGCGCGAGACGGCGGCCGTCGCCGAGGCGCAGGTCGACGCCTTGGACCGCGTCGGCCGACGACCCCGGCCAGCGGACCGACAACTGCTCGGCCACCAGACAGGTGGCCGCCGGGGCGAGGGCAGTGGCCGGCGTGGAGGGTGCGGGAAGAATGTCCAGCTCAGCGAGGCGGCGTGCGGAGCCCGACGCGCCGACGAGCCGCTGGGCCGTCTCCGGCAGGCCCGCCACCAGCTCGGCCGTCGCCAGCGGCGTCAACGCCAACACCGCCAGCGCGGGGCCGGGCACCGCCGCCAGGATGCCCAGCGCCAGGCACGACACCGACGTCAGGCCGACGCCCAGCGTCGCGAGCCCGCCACCGAGGCCGCGCCACACCGCGGACCGGCGGTGGAAGGCGGTCAGCACGGCGTCGAGTTCGCGCAGCCGTGAGTGCCGCCGGGCTGCCGCGTCGTGGGTGATCAGGTCCGCCGATGCCTGCAGCAGTTCGACCGTCCCCGCGGTCAGGTCCGCGCGCAGCCGCGCCGTCGAGCGCAGAGCCCGGCGGGCTGCCAGGGCCGCGACGAAAGGAGCCAACACGCCGGCGACGGCCAAGCCCAGCGCCGCTGCGACGCCTGCGCCGGGCAGGATGACGCCGAGGGTGATCGCGGTCGCCGACAACACCACGAACGTCGACACACCCGGGACCAGGCCGCGGACCAGGACGTCCTGCTGGCTGTCCACATCGGACACGAGCCGGTGCAGCAGGTCGCCGCGCCGCAGCCGGGCGGTGCCGGCCGGGCCGATCCGGACCAGCTGCGCCCACACCCGCACCCGCAGCTCGGCCAAGGCGCGCAGGGCCACGTCGTGGGACAGCAGCCGCTCGATGTAGCGGATGATGCCCTTGGCCAGGCCGAACGTCCGGACCGCGACGATCGCCACCAGCAGGCTCAGCACCGGCGGATGCAGGGCCGCGCTCGCGATCAGCCACGACGACGTCGCCGTGAGGGCGACTCCGGAGCCCAGCGCGGCCGTCGCGGCCAGGCAGGCCAGGGCCAGCCGGAGCCGGTGGGGCCGGATCGCCGCACGCAGCGGCCGCCACCGCGGCACATCCATCGTGGACGAGGCCACGACCGGAGCGGCGGCCGGACGCGAGATCGGCCGCGGCTCAACAGCCTCCGGGACAGCGGGAAGGACGACCGGCTCGCCGAGGGAGATCACCCGGTCGCAGCGGGCCAGGACCGCGGGGTGGTGGCTGACGATCACCGCGGTCCGCCCGGCGAGCACCTTCGGCAGCCGTTCCACGATGGCTGCCTCGGTCTCCGCGTCGACGCCTTCGGTCGGTTCGTCGAGCAGGATCAGCGGCCGGTCGAGCAGCACCGCACGGGCCAGCGCGACCCGGCGGCGTTGCCCGGTCGACAGTCCGGCGCCCAGCTCGCCGACGATTGTGGACAGCGGGACGTCGAGTGCCGCGGTGTCGGCCGCGGCGAGCACGGCGTCGTCGGTCGCGTCGGGGGAGCCCAGGCGGATGTTCTCCGCTACCGTCCCGGCGACCAAGTGCGGCTGCTGCGGCACCCAGGCCAGGTGCCGGTGCCAGGTCGCGCGGCCGATGTCGGCGAGGTCGGTGTCGCCGACGAGGATCCGGCCGCCGTCGGGTCGTCGCCAGCCGAGGAGCAGGTCGAGCAACGTCGACTTCCCCGCCCCGCTCGGCCCGGTCACTCCGATGATCTCGCCGGGTGGCAGGCGCAGGCTGAAGCCGTCCAGGATCGGTCCGGACCGGCCGTCGACCGTGACGTCTTCGCAGCGCAAGGCGACTCGCTCCAAGTCGGGGACCACACCCGTGCCGTGGTCGCCACTGGGCGTGTCGGCGAGCGCGATGATCTCCTCGGCCGCGGCGAGGCCTTCGGCGCTGTCGTGGAACCGCGCGCCGACCGCGCGCAGCGGCAGGTAGACCTCGGGCGCGAGGATCAGCACGGTGAGCGCGGTCTGCAGGTCGAGTTCGCCGGCCAGCAGCCGCAGGCCGATCGACACGGCGACGACCGCGACTGACAGCGTCGCCAGCAGCTCCAGGGCCAATGCCGAGAGGAAGGCGACGCGCAGCGTCCGCATCGTGTGCGCGCGGTACTGCCCGGTGATTTCCCGCAGCGACCGGATCTGCGCTCGCGCCCGGCCGAACGCGGTCAGCTCGGCGAGCCCGGCGACGAGGTCGAGGAAGTGGTTGCCGAGCACGGACAGGGTCTGCCACTGCCGCCGGACGTCGCGCTGGGTGTAGAGGCCGATGAGGATCATGAACACCGGGATGAGCGGCACGGTGAGGCCGACGATCACGGCGGCGGCCCAGTCGGCGGCCAGGATCCGCACCCCGACCACCAGCGGCACGACCGCGGCGATCAGCAGCTGCGGCAGGTACCGCGAGAAGTACCCTTCCAGGCGGTCGACGCCGTGGGTGGCCAGGGCGGCGACCTCGGCGGGGGAGCGGTCCGCCCGCCGGGGCCCGATCCGCAGCGCGGCCGCGATGACCGTCTCGCGCAGCTGGGACAACGCTCGGGCAGCGGCGCGGTGCGCGGTCGTCTCGGCCAGCCAGGAAATCCCGGCCCTCGCCAGGACCACCAGGGTCAGCAGGCCGAGCGGCAGCGCCAGGCTCCGGGCGCCGAAGCCGTCGAGGAAGGCCCACGTGATCGTCTTCGCCAGCAATTCCGCCTGGGCGAGCACCAGCATCGCGGTGAACACACCCAGCGCGGCGCAGGCGACGACGAACGGCCGGACTGCCTTCGCGTGGCGCAGCAGCCGCGGGTCGAGGGGCTTCACCGGCGGCCCGCGGGCAGGCCGCCGCCGGCCGGGATCGAGGCCCGGCTGATCCGCTTGCGGAACACCCAGTACGTCCAGGCCTGGTAGGCCAGCACGATCGGGGTGAACACGACCGCGACCCAGGTCATGATCTGCAGCGTGTACGGCGTCGACGACGCGTTGGTCGTGGTCAAGCCGAAGGCCGGGTCGGTCGTCGAGGGCAGGACGTTCGGGTAGAGCGACCAGAACAGCGTGAAGGTGACCGCGATGATCGCGGCGGCGGTGCTCGCGAAGGCGTACCCGTCGCGCTCACCGGCGGCGAACAGGACCGCCGCGACGAGGAGCAGCGCGGCGAGGGCCGACGACAGCCACGCCCAGCCGCCGTGTTCGATCGCGGTGTAGGCGAGGAAGACGCCGCCGAACACGATCGCCGTGCCGCCGAGCGCGCGGGCGAGCGTCCGGGCCCGGTCGCGCAGGGCGTCGGTCGTCTTCAGCGTCAGGAACACCGCGCCGTGGAAGGAGAACAGGCTGAGCGTGGCCAGGCCGCCGAGCAGGGCGTACGGGTTGAGCAGGGTGAAGAACGTGCCGGTGAAGTGGTGCTGGGCGTCGAGCGGGACGCCGTGGACGATGTTGCCGAACGCCACGCCCCACAGCAGGGCGGGCGCGGCGGAGCCGAAGACGATGACCCAGTCCCAGGTGTTCCGCCAGCGTGGGCTGTCGATCTTGCCGCGGAACTCGAACGCCACCCCGCGCAGGATCAGCGCGACCAGCACGAGCAGCAGGGCCAGGTAGAAGCCGGAGAACAGGCTCGAGTACCAGAGCGGGAAGGCGGCGAAGGTGGCGCCGCCGGCGACGAGCAGCCAGACTTCGTTGCCGTCCCAGACCGGGCCGATCGTGTTGATCAGCACGCGGCGGTCGGTGTCGTCGTGGCCGAGGACGCGCAGCAGCGTGCCGACGCCGAAGTCGAAGCCTTCGAGGACGAAGTAGCCGGTCCAGAGGACCGCGATGAGCAGGAACCAGATGTCGGTGAGGGCCATGACGGTGTCTCCGGCGTCAGTAGGCGAAGGCCGCGGGACGCGGCTCGTCGGACTCGGGTTCGGGTGCTTCGGGCGGTGGGGGACCGGCCTTGGCGTAGCGGACCATCAGGACGCCGTCCACGACCGCGAGCACGCCGTAGAGCAGGGTGAACACGATCAGCGAGGTCAGCACGCTGCCCGCGGAAACCGTGGGCGACACCGAATCGGCGGTCTTGAGCACGCCGAACACCGACCAGGGCTGGCGGCCCATCTCGGTGAAGATCCAGCCGACGCTGTTGGCCAGGAACGGCAGCGCGATCCCGGCGACGGCGGCGGGGAAGAACCAGCGGGCGCGCGGGGTGCGGCCGCGGCGGAACAGCCAGAGCCCGGCCAGGGAGATCAGCAGGCAGAGGAAGCCGAAGCCGATCATCAGGCGGAACGTCCAGTAGGCGACCGGGATGTCCGGCCGGTACTCGCCGGGCCCGTAGGTCTGCTGTTCGGCGGCTTGGAGGTCGTTGATGCCTTCGACCTGCCCGTCGAACTTCCCGGTGGCCATGAAGGAAAGCACGCCGGGGACGCGGATGCTGAACTTCTCCTGCGAGCCGTCGAGCGAGCCGATGGTGAACAGTGAGAACGACGCGGGCGCGACGGTATCGTAGAGCGCTTCGGCGGCGGCCATCTTCATCGGCTGCTGCTGTGTCATCAGCCGGGCCTGCAGGTCACCGGTGACGATGACGCCGAGGCTGGCGATCAGCACGGTGACCAGGGCGAGCTTCATCGACGGCCGGAAGACGTCGGCGTTCCGCTGCCGGCTCAGCTGCCAGGCGCTGATCCCGACGACGAACATGCCGGCGGTGAGGAAGCACGCGGTGATGGTGTGCGCGAAGGCGCCGACCGCGGTCGAGTTGGTGAGCACGGCGCCGAAGTCCTTGAGCTCCGCACGGCCGGTGGCGGGGTTGACCGCGTAGCCGACCGGGTGCTGCATCCAGGAGTTGGCGGCGAGGATGAAGTACGCCGAAAGCAGCGTGCCGATCGAGGCGAGCCAGATGGTGGCCAGGTGCAGCTTCTTCGGCAGCTTGTCCCAGCCGAAGATCCACAGGCCGAGGAACGTCGATTCGAGGAAGAACGCCAGCAGGCCCTCGATGGCCAGCGGCGCGCCGAAGATGTCGCCGACGAACGTGCTGTAGTCCGACCAGTTCATCCCGAATTGGAACTCCTGCACGATGCCGGTCGCCACGCCCATGGCGAAGTTGATCAGGAACAGCTTCCCCCAGAACTTCGTCATCCGGCGGTAGCGGTCGTTCCCCGTGCGCACCCAGGCGGTCTGCATCCCGGCGACCAGGAACGACAGTCCGATGGTCAGCGGGACGAAGATGAAGTGGTAGACGGTGGTGATCCCGAACTGCCATCGGGCGAGGTCCAGGGCGCTCATCCGGTATCTCCTGCTCGTTCGCGGGTCACCCGGCGAGCATCCGGTGCGGGGGCCGCCCCGGCTTAGGGTCTTTGGTCACTTCCCGGACGGTCCCGCGTCCCTGCCACTGAGGACTTTGCGGTCGTACGCTGAGCCTGTCGAACCGCTCTTGAGGAGGTCGGAGATGCTCCGCGTGTTTCTCGTCGACGACCACGAGGTCGTCCGCCGTGGCGTCGCCGACCTACTGGACGAGGACGAAAACCTCACCGTGGTCGGCCAGGCCGGCAGCGTGTCGCAGGCGTTGGCCCGCATCCCCGCGCTGAACCCGGACGTGGCCGTGCTGGACGTCCGCCTGCCTGACGGCAACGGCATCGAGCTGGCCCGGGAGCTGCGATCCAAGCTGCCCGAGCTCAAGTGCCTGATGCTGACGTCCTACACCGACGAGCAGGCGATGCTCGACGCGGTGATGGCGGGGGCCAGTGGGTTCGTGATCAAGGACATCAAGGGCATGGACCTGGTCTCGGCGGTGCAGGACGTCGGCGCGGGCAAATCCCTGCTCGACGCGCACGCCGCGGCGGCGTTGATGGCGAAGCTGCGCGACAGCCAGGCAAAGAAGGGGCCCCTGTCCGATCTGTCGGACCAGGAGCGGAAGCTCCTTGAGTTGATCGGGGAGGGCCTGACCAACCGGCAGATCTCGGAGCGGATGTTCCTGGCCGAGAAGACGGTCAAAAACTACGTCTCCCGGCTGCTGACCAAGCTCGGCATGGAACGCCGCACCCAGGCGGCCGTGCTGGCCACCGAGCTACGCAACCAGGGCGGCTGAAGTGCTCGGGTGAGCCGGGCGTAACAGCCGGCGTCCGATTTCCGACCTTGATCACATGCCGCCGCGACCACGATTCATGCATATGGTCGACGCCTCGCGTGACGAGGCGCAGCTGGCTGTGCGGTTGTACAACGATCCATCGGAAATTCGCTCTTTCGAAGGCTTCGTCGTCCACATGCACCTCGCTTGGCTCTACCTCTTGCACGCCGAGCTCACACGCGCTCACGTCGACTTCCGGTACTGGCGGACGCACGGGCGGGCCCGGCGAATCGAGCGTATCGACGGTGAACCAAAGCGGTGGGACCTCGCGACCTGCGTCCGGCACCACTGGCCCGACGGTGACAGCCCGGTGCGCGCCAACCTCGAGTTCTTCATCGCGTTGCGCAACAAGATCGAGCACCGATATGCCCGCGAGCAGCAAGCTCTCACGGCGGCTGTCGGGGGCCAGAGCCAGGCCCTCCTTCTGAACTACGAGGAGGAGCTCACCAGCAGCTTCGGTGTCTCCTCGTCGCTGGCCACCCGTCTGCGGTTCCCTGTCTTCATCGGCAGCTTCACGGACGAGGGGGAGCGAACACTGCGGCGGTTGCGCGCCCAGCTCCCGGCCCAGTTGCGGACCTTCCTCGCCGATTACGACGCGGGGCTCGACGAGTCCGTCGCGCGCGACCCGCGGTACGACTTCCGGCTGCGAGTCCTGCAGGAGCTGGCCCCTAGAGACCCGGACGCACTCGCGGTTCAATTCACCCGCTACGACGACCTGACGGAAGAACAACGTGCGACTGTCGAAGCTATCGGCAGAAAAGGGTACGTCGTGGTTCGCGAACAGAAACGGTCTGTCGTGGGACACGGGCTGTTGAAACCGACGGAGGCGGCGAAGGCCGTCCAGGACGGAATTCCGTTCTTCTTCAGCACCGCACTCTTCACCAAAGCGTGGAAGAAGCTTCGGGTCCGGCCGCCGGTGGGAGACCCGCACCCTGAGCGAACGGATGACAAGTACTGCTTGTACGACGAACGTCACGCCGACTACGGCTACACCCAGGCCTACATCGCCAAGCTCATCCGGGAGTGCCGGAACGAGACCGGCTTTCGAGCGCTGCTCGACACAGCACCCAGGGACAAGGTGTCCGGTGAGTGGGTGGGGCCACCACCACTGAGCGCAACGCCACCTTGGCGCCGGACCAGGCCGGCAGAGGCGGAGGCCGACGTGAGGCACTCGGCCTGATCGACGCCGCTCAGGTGCGCAGGGCGGTGGGCTCCATCAGGACGTCCGCCAGCGACCGCCGCGGAGTCCACGGCACTGGCGAGCCCCGACCCAGGCGGAGCACGATCTGCGGCCACAACCCGCCGCCGAGCAGCTGGCGCAGTTCGGCCCGGACCGCTGGGACCTCGACCGGCTGGGAGATGAACGACGCGTCGAGCCCGGCCACGGTCGCCGTCAGCAGGACCCGCTGCATCGCCTGGCCCGCCCGGAGCCGGTCGACGCGGGTGTCGTCGAAGGAACCGATGACTACGACCAGGGGCTCGGAGTCGTCGGGCCGGCCGCGCAGCCGGGTGCCGAAGTCGCGCAGGACCCAGCCGCCGTTGTTCGAGGGCATCGAGCCGGCCGCGTAGTCGGGCACGCCGTCCCGGCTGTCCGGGTTCCGCCCGGTCCACTGCCGCCACTCGGCGAGGAACGCCGGGTCGGCGAGTTGGGCGTAGTGCCCTTTGTGGACCAGCTCACGCAGGCCCTCCAGCTGCTTGGCGTCTATCCGCGGCAGCCAGGCCTGCTCGATCTCGGCGGCGTGCCGCAATTCGGCGACCACGGACGACGGGATCGCGCCCACCTCGAACGGCGTCCGGTTCGTGTGGCGGCGGGGGATCGCGTCCGCCAGCTCGACCAGGCGGGGGTCTGGACGGCGGGCCGCGAACGGCCGCACCACGGCCAGCAGCGTCGGATCGTCGCGCCGGGGGAACAGCGTCGTCGCGGGGTGGGCGCCCAGTGCGTGGATGGCGGTGCGCAGGTTGAACAGCGCAGCTCCGCAGGAGAGCAGCAGTTCGCGCCGGTCGGCGTCGGCCACCGGCAGGGCGCGGTCCGGATCGGCGTGCAGCTCCAGGCCCGCATGGGTACAGCGGAAGCGCCAGGGCTGCGTATTGTGCGTCGACGGCGCCAGCACCGCAGCGCCGATGACGGACTTCACCTGATCGGAGTCCAGCAAGCCGATCGAAGTGATGGGTAGTGTCATGGTTTCCCCTCGTGCCGCGGCGCGGCACACTGGTGATCCGAAAGCTTCGTTCGACGGTCTCTCGCACCGCAGGGCCGCGGATAGGGGACAAAGTCACCGATGACGCGGAGGACTTGGTGAGTGGAGCCGAGCACGAACCGCGGCGGATGGCGGGCACGCTGTCCGGCCTGCGGCTGCGCGAGCTGCTGCGTGATCTGCAGGACCGGATCGAGCTGCTGATCGGCACCCGGGACAAAATGGACGGCCTGCTCGATGCCGTGCTGGCCGTGGCTTCCGGGCTCGAACTGGACACGACGCTGACCCGGATCGTCCAGGCGGCGATCGAGCTCGGCGAGGCGAAGTACGGCGCACTCGGCGTCCTCGCCGAGGACGGCAGCCTGTCCGAGTTCCTCTACATCGGCATCGACGACGACACCCGCCGGCTGATCGGTGACCTCCCCGAGGGACACGGCGTACTGGGCGTGGTCATCGAGGAGGCCAAGCCGCTGCGCCTGGAGGAGATCTCCTCACATCCGGCGTCCGTCGGCTTCCCCGCCCACCACCCGCCGATGCACTCTTTCCTGGGTGTGCCGGTGCGGGTGCGTGACGAGGTGTTCGGCCGGCTGTACCTGACGGAAAAGAAGAACGGGGAGCCGTTCACCGACGACGACGAAGTCGTCGTCCAGGCCTTGGCCGCTGCGGCCGGGATCGCGATCGAGAACGCGCACCTCTACGAGCAAGCGCGGGTGCGCCAGCAGTGGCTGGCCGCGACCAGCGAGGTGACGACGGAGCTGCTCGGCGGCACCGACCCGGCGGAGGCGCTCAACCTCATCGCCAGCCGGGCGCTGGAACTGACCGGCTCCGACGTCACGATGCTCGCGCTGCCGAACTCCGGGCGCCTCGACGTCGACGAGGACTGGGGTGACGACGTCGACGACCTGACGGTCACGGTGTGCGCGGGCATGCGGGCGGCCGAGCTGTCGGGGACACGCATCGCCATCGAGGAGAGCGTGCCGGGCTCGGTGTATCGGGACCGGACGCCGCGCAGCGTGCCCGAGCTCGCGCTGCGCGACCACCGGTTCGGGCCGGCGATGGTGGTGCCGCTGCGGGCGGGCGATCGGACGACCGGTGTGCTGATCGCCGCTAGGGAGGCTGGTTCCGCCGGGTTCGAGTCGGCCCAGCTGTCGGTGGTGGCGTCCTTCGCCGACCAGGCGGCACTGGCGTTGCAACTGGCCGCGCAGCAGCGAGCGGCTCGCGAGCTGGACGTGCTCGGCGACCGCGACCGGATCGCCCGCGACCTGCACGACCACGTCATCCAGCGGCTGTTCGCGGTCGGGCTGTCGATGCAGAGCACCCAGCGGCGCACGAAGTCCCCGGAGCTGCAAAAACGGCTGGGCGACAGCATCGAGCAGATGCACGAGATCGTCCAGGAGATCCGCACGGCCATCTTCGACCTGCACGGCGGCGCGGCGGGCGAGACGGGCGTACGGCTGCGCCGCCGGTTGCACGACGCGATCGCCGAGCTGACCGACGACGCACCGCTGCAGCCGACGGTGAGCATGTCCGGCCCGATCGACACGGTCCCGGCGCAGCTGGCCGAGCACGTCGAGGCGGTGGTACGCGAGGCGGTCAGCAACGCGGTCCGCCACGCGGACGCCTCGACGGTGACGGTGTCGATCGCGGTGAAGGACGAGCTGATCCGCGTCGTGGTGGTCGATGACGGCAAGGGCCTCGTGGAGGGGATTTCGCCGAGCGGGCTGGGGAACCTGCGCGACCGAGCGGAGGCTTCGGGCGGGACGTTCTCGCTGGACAGCGGACCTGACGGTGGGGTCAGGATCGAGTGGTCGGCCCCGGTCGTCTGACACCGGCGGGTGACATCCCGGCGCGGCGAGCTGGGCGGTGCCCGATTCCAGCGACTTCGTGTGCTATCGAGATCGCCACAGTGCGGTGTTCAAACCCACGGAGGGCTTTATGCACGTCAACATCGACAAGGGTGAGTTGAGCTCCCTCATGAGGGGCATCGCCGCCAAGATCGAAGCTGCTGTGACACCGATCGCGCGGGAATACCGGGGGCGACCGGTGGAGGACTTCAAGCCGCAACTCGACGAGGCACTTCGGGCAGCCGGACTGGAAAACGTCGACTGCACGGAGATCGCGGAGCAGATCAGCCGAGGCGAGGACGTCCGGATCACGCTCGGCTAGGCTCAGTTCACTGGGGTGGGCGAGGGGGTTCCGGTAGCGGCCGTGCAGCCTGAGCGCGGCTGAGGCAGGGTCAGGAGCTCCACGCGCGGTCGGCTTCCACCTCGAGCTCGACCATCGCGGCCTCCAGCAGTTCTTCGGTGAGGTCGGACATCGCCCGGCCCAGTGCGAGGTAGCCGGCGACCCGGGCGGGCCCGCTGCGGTGGGCCAGTCCCACCCCGGAGAACTCGGCCCCCTCCGGGGTGCGCAGGACGATCTGCGCCCGGGTCCGGCGCGGCTCGTGGTCCACCGTGACGTCCAACCGCCACTTCCCGGTTTGCTGCGTCATGGCCACTCCTCTCCGTCCCCGGACCCCGACGGTGCCAGCTGCCCCGAACGGCCCAACAGGGTCCTCGCGCCCGGCTTCGGTGACGAAGGTCCTCCCGGTTCGGGCAATCCGGCCGCGTCGCGCGCCCACCGAACCGAGGTCTCCTTGTCTTGCGACCCCCGAAGTCGCAAGGAAGGAGGAACGGATGACTGCCCTGGTGCCGGGCTCACGCCTGGCGTTGCCGAGCATCGCGGCGTGGCTGGAGAACCCCTGGCCGTTCGCCGAGCACAACCCGGTCCGGATCGAGGAGTCCACTGAGGACGGCAAGTACCTCGTGCGGGCCGAACTGCCCGGCTTCGACCCGGAGAAGCACATCTCCGTGACCACGCACAACGGGCTGCTGACCATCTCTGCCGAGCGTGAGGCGAAGGAGACCGGCGAAGGCCGTAGCGAGTTCTTCTACGGCACCTTCAGCCGCACGGTCAGCCTGCCGGCCGGGGCCGACCCGGCGAAGGTCAAGGCGACGTACGCCGACGGCATCCTCGAGATCTCGATGCCGGTTTCGGAGCACCCGCGCGACAAGCACGTGAAGATCCAGGTCACCAAGGACTAGGTGACCCTCCGCGGTGGGCGCGGCCCTCGGTCG